>JANNNN010000862.1:0-2472 GCA_031398555.1 Planctomycetia bacterium
GACTAGTTTTTCGCGGCCAAGGTCGTGGCGCGTTTTGTTTTCAAGTTCCTTCAAGCGGCGTTCAACAACGGCTTGAGTGGCGATACCCGCGTGGTCCGTGCCGGGCATCCATAGAGCTTCGAAGCCTCGCATCCGATGCCAGCGAATTCGAATATCTTGCAGTGTGTTATTGAGCGCATGACCGAGGTGCAATGCGCCGGTAACGTTTGGCGGAGGAATGACGATCGTGAACGGCTGGCGGTCTGTGTTGACTTCGGCGTTGAAGCATCCATCCTGCTCCCAGGCCGCATAGATTTCTGTGCAAACGGTTTGAAAGTCAAAGCGATTCGAGATTTCGGGTGCTGCGTCATTCATGATTTCGTCCCATTTCCGCTGGGCAATTTTCCTTCGTCCAAGAGCAATTTGTATTCGACAGCATCGACCAGCGCGAGCCAACTGGCTTCGATCAAGTTTTCGCTGACACCGATCGTGCCCCATACTTCATGGTTATCGGAGCTTTCAATATTCACACGAATGCGAGCCGCTGTTCCAGCTTCGCAGTTCACAACACGCACTTTGTAATCGACCAAGTGCATTTGCTCCAATGCCGGATAGACTCCGCAGAGGCACTTTCGCAGCGCCGAGTCGAGGGCATTAACCGGTCCATCGCCTTCGGCGGCTTCGAAAATCTCCTTCTCGCCGATTCGAAGTTTGATGATCGCTTCGGCAAACGGCGAATTGCGATCCAGGTCGCGATTGCCGGCTACCACGCGATACTTGATGGTATCGAAGTAGTTCTTAAGTGTGCCAGCGGATTTGGCGACAAGTATATCGAAGGACGCTTCAGCGGTTTCGTATTGGTAGCCGCGATTCTCCTGTCGGACAACTTCGGCCAGAATTTTATCCATCAGCGTGCGGTCGGACTGAATATTGTGTTTGGTCGTCAGCGCGATGATGTTCGAACGCCCCGACAACTCACTCACTAAGATCCTTCGCTCGTTGCCCACCAAAGCTGGATCGAGATGTTCGTAAGTGTGAGCTGCTTTGGCGACGGCGTGAACATGCATACCGCCTTTGTGGGCGAAAGCGCTCTGGCCGACAAATGGCTGATTGTTGCGCAATTGCAGGTTGGCGGTTTCGTAAACGTAACGCGACAGTTCTGTAAGATGGACCAAATCGCGTCCGCCGAGAACTTCGAAGCCTTTTTTCTTCAGAGCCAAGTTCGCCATCACTGTGATCAGGTCGGCGTTGCCGCAGCGTTCGCCGATACCGTTAATGGTTCCTTGAACTTGATTGCAACCCGCGTCAATCGCGGCCAGTGAATTTGCGGTGGCGAGGTCGCCATCGTTGTGACAATGGATAGCCAATTGGACTTTGTAAGCCTGCGTGGCTTCGAGGGCGGCGGCGACGATTTTTTGAATTTCTTCAGGCAGCGTGCCACCGTTCGTATCACACAGGACCAGCCACTTGGCACCCGCAGCAGCTGCGGCTTGAATTGTTTTCAGCGTGTAAGCAGGATTGGCTTTGTAGACATCGAAGAAATGTTCCGCGTCGTAAATCATCTCGCACTGGCGGCCAAGAAACTCGACGCTGTCGCCAATCATGGACAGATTTTCTTCAAGCGAAACGCTGAGAATGTCTGTTACATGAAAATCCCAACTTTTACCGACAATCGTACATGCGGGCGTTTGGGCTCGCAGCATCGCTTGCATGCCCGGGTCGTCAGCCGCTTTCATACCGCGCCGCCGAGTCATCCCGAACGCACAAACTTTGCTTTGGCCGAGTTGCAGACCGCGAACACGCTCGAAAAACGCTACGTCTTTTTCGTTTGAAAGCGGGTATCCGCCTTCGATGTAATCGATTCCGACTTCCGCTAGTCGTTCGCAAATGTTCAATTTGTCTTGAAGCGAGAAACTGATCCCTTCGCCTTGCGTTCCATCGCGGAGGGTCGTGTCGTAGATTGCTATATTTCGGTTCATGTCTGGGCTTTTCTAGTTTAAGTGAGCTTTTGGTAGGCTCCCTTATTTCTGCTTTCTAAGCGTGCAAATGATAACAAAAAACCCACGAAGCCGGGCTTCGTGGGTCTCGCGATTCGTTAAGCTAATGACGTAGACCTTATTTCCCGTGACTGAGTTCTCGGGTAAAACGGCAAATCTTGCCGAATAAGGAGGTACGCGGTAGTTCGGCGTAGTCCTTTTGGGGGAGCGAAATCAGCGATTTCGATTCTGCATCCCTAAAATTGGCGGTTAATTTTGAAACTTAGCTCGCGAATTGTCCAGATTAGATTTTGGGGTTGGTGCAGCTGATTGCTTATTCGATGTTACGTGTGTGAATGCAATTGTGACCGTTATATCGCAGGTGACTTATCAGCCGGTACGCGTCAGAGAGCGTCCCGCTTACGATTATGGTCGTTACGTTAGTTTAGTCTTATCAGCCGGAAGGCGTTAGCCTCCGGTTACGTCTCCAACCGGAGGCTAACGCCTTCCGGCTGAT
>JANNNN010000869.1:0-10790 GCA_031398555.1 Planctomycetia bacterium
ATCAGCCGGAAGGCGTTAGCCTCCGGTTGGAGACGTAACCGGAGGCTAACGCCTTCCGGCTGATAAGACTAAACTAACGCAATGACCATTATCGTAAGCGGGACGCTCTCTAACGCGTTCCGGCTGATAGGACCAAACCAATGCTAGAGTCTAACCGAAAAATGCAATCTGGACAAAGCAGTAGTGCTGGATTACCACCTATCGACTGTTGTCTTTGGCCAACTGTCGGAAGTAGCCTTCGATGACTTCGCGGTAGTGTGAAGGAAGTTCCTCAGTTAAGCGCTGAAGGGCTTCTTGGCGTTGGGCGGGTGGTAGGTTTCCCCAGCCCGCGCGATCGCCGACTTTCTTTTGATCGACGTCGCCAGGGCCTTTGCCACCGGCGATTTGGCTGTCTTCCATCGGCTTGTTTTGTGACTGGTCTTTCTGGCCTTTGTTCTGTTGCTGTTGTTGCTGCGACTCTTGCATCTGATTCTCAATGTCTTCGATCAGCTTGTCGAGTTTTTTGACAATCTCATCCTCTTCGTCGCGGACACGTTTGCCAGCTCGGCCGAGATCTAAACGACGTTGAACATCGTTCATTAAACGGGCGACTTCGTCCAGCGAATCGGACTTTAGTGGTTCGATATCCGCCGCCATTAGCTGTGCGAGCTGAGTGAAGCGAACTGGCAATTCAGATTCACGTTCTAGCAAGAGTTTGACGTTGGCCAAACATTCTTTTTTCTTGAGCAGGTGATGTTCGCACGTTGCGCGGTAAAAAAGTAGGCTGGCCGGATCGCAGACTTGAACCAATTCCAGGCCGGTAAGGGTTTCGAGGGCCTCGTCGTACAGACGACGTTGAGCGAGTGAGCGACCGCAGGCCAAGCGAATACTGTCTTGCATCCAGCCCGGTACGTCCGTGGCGAGCCAATTGAGGTCGCGCGGATAAACAGGTGCTCCGGTCGGATCGGATAATTGTAAATTTAAAGCTGCGACGCGGGGCTCGATGATCGCGCAAGCCGACAGAAGGCGGTCAAGCATGGCTGGACCTTTGACCTGTTCGTTCGATGCGTTCCAAGCGAGCTGGACAGCGTCTCGGGTCGCCGCTGGAGCATTGCGCTGGTCCATGAAGCTGAGCAAATGCTGTTCAAAAATGGAGACAGTCGGCCAGGACCAAGAAGCGGACTTGCGAAGCACGTCTTTAGCGGCAGATGTTGCAGAAGTTGGTCCAGAATCTGCCGTCGAGTTAAAATCAGCAGCGAAGGGAACCTTAGAAACGTTCGCGACAAGGCCTGCTGAAAAAACTCCAATTGTGCAAAGCTGAGCAACCCGACTGAATTTCCGTTTCGCAAGCTGCATGCTGGAATCCTTTGAACGTATTTGCTACGAGCTGGAGGGCCGCCGACTATGATGAAGAATTCTACTCAATCAAGCGAGCCCAAGCCAACATATTGTTCGCACTTAGGCCACAATTTTCATTATTACGATTCGATAAATCGCTCTTAACCGGAAATCTACGCCCTTGATGATCATGCCGGAAAATAAAAAAATCGGCTAGCGTGACGAAATCAACCCACAAGCCGGACCAGCGGTAGAAAACGCGACGGCTTTCAGTTTCTCAGTTGCAGGAATTCAAAATTCGGGCAAAAACATGTTGAGTGGTGGGGGGTGGACTGAGTATTCTAGTGCTGTCTAAAACATTACAGCTTCGGCACCGGACACCTTGAATAGCGTTCGATCACCTTTTTAGCGAAACCATTCGCAAACGCCTACTATTGGGCAGGGAAAGCAATGATCAAAGCGGACGATTGTGTTTCCTTTCCGGAAAAGATGCGGTTTTGTCAAATTGATCGCATTACGCTGCTTGAACCGGGCGTCAGAATTGAAGCAGTTCGGACTTTGCGATTTGGCGAAGACTATTTGCGCGACCATTTTCCACGATTTGAGGTAATGCCTGGCGTGCTGATGCTCGAGGCGCTCACGCAGGCCGCTGTCTTTCTAGCCCGAGCGACCGAAGGTTACCAATCCGGTTTGGTCTATTTGGAATCGGCGAAAAACGTTAAGTTTGCTGACTTTGTCCAACCTGGGCAAACGCTGTCGATTTCTGTGGAAATCATCAAGCGGACTGACAGTACTACACTTGTAAAAGCGATCGGATCAAAGGAAGATTCTGTTGCAGTGTCTGGAAGACTTTTGCTAAAGCACCAAATGATCGGCGGCACGTCGGAGCCGTCGAGCACAGATTTGCATGCAAATGTCTTCATGAAACAGCTTACCGATCGATTGCGGAAGGAATAGTTGGACTGAAGTCAGCTTGGGCAGTGAAAGCCTGGCGGTAGATACTATTTACCAACGTCCCGCGCAACACGTCCCGCACAAAACATCCCGCACAACCAAAGGATATTACAAAGATGCCGAGTTCCGAAGAGATTTTCCAAAAAGTACAGGCTGCCCTAGTTGACGCTTTGGGTGTCGAGGACGATGAAGTAACTCCCGAGGCGACCATGGTCGGTGACCTTGGGGCCGAATCCATTGACTTTTTGGATATCGTTTTCAAGCTTGAAAAGGCGTTTGGAATCAATATTCCTCGCGAAGAATTGTTCCCAGACGACATTCTCACCAACGCTAGCTATGTCAAAGATGGCAAAGTCACAGCGCAGGGTATCAGCGAGCTGAAATCGCGTTTACCCTGGGCGAATTTGTCCAACTTCGAGCAAAATCCTCGCGTACAAGACTTTGGTAACTTGCTAACGGTCAACGATTTGTGCCGTTACGTAGCTACAAAGATAAAGTAACTAAAAATCGCCGCATGGATGTGAACGAAGTTCGAACGATAGTTTGCGAACACTGAGGCAATCACCCATGCGTTGGTTTTGGATCGACCGATTTGAAAAATTTACGGTCGGAAAAGAAGCGGTAACCATCAAGAATGTCACTTTGGCTGAAGAGCCATTGGACGATTACTTGCCTGGCCATCCGCATTATCCACACAGCCTGATCGTAGAAGGCATGGCGCAGACTGGCGGATTGCTACTGAGTCAAATGGAGCAATTTTTGCAGCGCGTCGTGCTAGCAAAGGTTGCCAAAGCGGATTTTTTTTTCGTGGCCAAGCCGGGCGATCAGCTTCGGCTGACGGCGAAATTGATTAGCTTGCAGGCCGAAGGGGCTCTCGTTGAGGGAACCGTCGAAGTTGATGGCAAACGGCAAGCTGAAATGGAGCTTACGTTTGCGATTCTCGATGAATCGTTTGGCAACAAGCCCTTTTTTATCCCTCGCGATTTATTGCGAGTTTTACGAGCGATGCGATTATTCGATGTCGCGAGAACTGAAAGCGGCGAGCGAATTCAGGAGCCGCAACATATGCTGGACGACGAAATTGCTTATCTGGCCGCGAACGCGATCTAGCGGGCTCAAGCCAAGCCCGGCTCGTCGATATGCCTGTTCTAAATGCCTGTCCTTAGGTTATATTTTAGGCTAGTGCTTTGTGCAGATTAGATTTTAGGGTATGTACCACTCGGCGGATCGCGTTATCGACGTTCGGCGTATGAGGGCAATTGTGATCGTTAATTCGCAGGTGACTTATCAGCCGGAAGGCGTTAGCCTCCGGTCGAAGACCTAACCGGAGGCTAACGCCTTCCGGCTGATAAGACCAAACCAATGCTCGAGTCCAACCGCAAAATCTAATCCGGACAAAGCACTTAGTAATCTCTCTTTTTTGCTCCACGATTAGGGTATTTCTTCGAAGGCTGAATGTATGCGGCGCCGAGTTGTCGTTACTGGTATGGGAATGATCAACCCGTTGGGCAATGACGTTGAAACGGTTTGGAACGCGCTCAAAAATGGTGAAAGCGGCGTGAGCTATATTTCAATTTTTGACGCATCGAACTTCCCTACGAAGATTGCAGCAGAGATTCGCAACTGGGACATCACCGATTGCGGCGAAGATGGAGCGGTTTGGAAGAAACGCGGTAGACACGCTAAATTCGCAGCGGGCGCAGCAAAACAATCACTCCAAGACTCTGGAGTTCTGGATGTGATTACCGATCGCTCGCGGATCGGGGTTTACTTCGGCGCCGGCGAAGGAAACCAGGACTTTGTAAACTTCACGCAGATGGTGGCAGCGGCAACTGCGGGTGGCGGCGAATTTGATTTAGATGCGTTCATGCGAAAAGGGCTGAGTATCCTTGATCCTGAACTCGAGCTCGAACAAGAACCAAGTATGCCGGCGGCGCATCTGGGTGGGATGTTTGACGTGCAAGGGCCGAATATCAACTGCTTGACAGCCTGTGCAGCCAGTAGTCAAGCGGTTGGCGAAGCGACGGAACTTATTCGTCGAGGCGACGTGGATGCGATGATCGCCGGTGGTGCGCACAGCATGATTCACCCCTTCGGTCTTACCGGATTCAATTTATTGACGGCGCTCTCAACGAACAACGCGGACCCGACCAAAGCTTCGCGCCCCTTCGACCGCTTGCGGGACGGTTTTGTGCTCGGCGAAGGCTCGTCGGTGGTCGTTCTCGAAGAACTTGAGCACGCGAAAAAACGTGGAGCAAAGATTTACGGTGAAGTGCTCGGTTATGGTTGCACCGCAGATGCATATCGGATCACAGACATTCACCCAGAAGGCCGAGGTGCGATTGGCTGCATGAAAGCGGCTCTCAAGGACGCTAAACTGCCACCCGAATCGGTGGGTTATGTAAACGCACACGGCACCAGCACTTCGGTTAATGATCGAGTCGAAACCGTCGCCTGCAAATCGATTTTTGGTGAGCGTGCCAAGCAGGTACCCATCTCGAGTACCAAGAGCATGATGGGGCATCTGATTGCCGCAGCAGGTGTTACCGAGATGATCGTTTGCCTTCTGGCCATTCGCGACGGCGTGCTGCCACCCACAATTAACTTGGAGAATCCAGATCCAGAATGCGATCTCGACTATGTACCGAACGAAGCTAGGGAGTCAAAACTGGAAGTCGCACTCAACAATTCCTTCGGTTTCGGTGGTCAGAACGTGACTGTCGCGGTCGGCTCCTTCAAAGGCTAAGGACGCTACGGCTGAACGTAGGATGGGACCATTTGTCCCGTCCAATCCACGCCCGTTAGGCTAATGGCTTTGGCTTAAAATACTCAGGCACTGGAGCTCGGGACAAATGGTCCCAAGCTACGTTGACGACGTCGAGACACTTGCTGCTTGACGATTTTCTCTGCCAAATATTTTTGCCTGGCTGGATTTTGGGTTGGAACTATTTCCCCAAAAAGATCCGCTGTAACTCGGCAAAGTGATCAAAATTTCGGTAGCGACGAGCAAATCACGCTATCATTTTGGAGAGGTTAGGTCGGCTTTCATGTTGCCGCCGGTTTGCCTATTCCCTAACATTCATTGGTTAGATTGCGCCGTTGAACCGGTCGGCAACATTATTGCTAGTCTTCCACCGACAGCAGATTGCAACTACCGTGACGTTGCATCGGAATCGCCTGTCGATTGAATCCATGACGAATGTGAAAGTTAGCTCATGCGAAGAACATTTCTCTCGAATCTTATCGTTGCGACCACGTTAGGTTGGCTAGTTGCGAGCATTGGTGCGGTTGGCACGGCGCAAGTCGCGAACAACCCCAGAGCGGAAGGGATGACCGAAGCCCGAAAAGCGGACCGTCAGATCATTATGGGTGTCGCCAAAATCATGCGCGAACAACACCTGTCTAAGCACAAGCTCGACGACGAAATATCGACGCGTGCGTTCGATTCGTATTTAAAGTCATTCGATCCACTGAAAATGTACCTGTTGCAAAGTGATGTCGACGAGTTTGTTAGCAACCGCGAGAAAATTGATGACTTTGCGACGAAAGGAGACATGGCCTTCGCGCTCCAAGTTTTCAAGACCTTCATCGCGCGAATGGATGAACGCGTTGCGATGGCACATGAAGAGATTGATCGCGAACATGATTTCAGCATCGACGAAGAAATGCCTATCGACCGCAAGGTCGTGCAGTATCCCAAGGACGATGCAGAGGCTCGCGACCGGATGCGTCGCCAGATCAAGTACAGCCTGCTGGTCGAACGCGAAAAGATGCGTACATCGAAAGAAAAAGCTACAGACGAAAAGACTCGGCAAGAACAAATTGCCCGTGATGGTGATCCTAACGAAGACCCCCGCGAACGCCTACATCGTCGCTATCGCACATTAGCAAAGCGTTGGCATCAGTTGGATGCAGACGAATTGCTGGAAACTTATGTAACAGCTCTCACTACAAGCTTTGATCCTCATACGACTTTCATGTCAGCAAAGACACTTGACAATTTCCGAATTCTGATGGGGCTTCATCTGGAAGGCATCGGGGCTCAGTTGATGAGCGAAGATGGTTACACCAAGCTAACGAGTATCGTTCCTGGCGGGGCCGCTGACAAAGACGGTCGCCTAAAGACCGGTGACCGCATCGTCTCGGTGGGTCAAGGCGACGATGGCAAATTAGCTGACGTGATCGACATGAAGCTGGATGATGTGGTCTCGCAGATTCGCGGAAATGCCGGGACTGTTGTCCGATTGGGCGTGATGCCCGCATCGGGTGGTGAACTTCAAATCGTGAATATTGTCCGCGCTAAGATCAATCTGGAAGACAGTGCAGCGCGAAGCGAAGTGGTTACTCAAGGCACAAAAGCAGACGGGTCGCCAATGCGGTTCGGATACATCGACCTGCCGAGTTTTTATCTTGACATGGAAGCAGCTCGTGAAAACTCCGATAGCTTCCGCAGCACAACTCGCGACTTGCGTAACATTCTTACTAGCTTTAAGTCTCAGAAAGTCGACGCAGTCGTTATCGATTTATCTCGAAACGGTGGCGGAAGCTTGACTGAAGCAATCAGCGCGACGGGATTGTTTATTGATCGCGGGCCGGTTGTTCAAGTCAAAGATCCTAGCGGTCAAGTTCAAGTCTATGATGACCAAGAAAGCGGTGTTGCTTGGGCGGGTCCGCTAGTGGTTCTCACAAGCAAAGAGAGTGCCAGCGCAAGCGAGATTTTTGCTGGTGCGATCCAAGATTATAAACGCGGCATTGTTGTCGGTGACCCAACCACACACGGCAAGGGTACAGTGCAAAGTCTACTAGACTTGGGCCAGTACCTGCTCGGACTCGAAGGTAAAATGGGTGCTCTCAAGTTGACCATTCAGCAGTTCTACTTGCCAGATGGTAAAAGCACACAGCGCCAAGGCGTTTTGTCGGACATTGTGCTGCCAGCCTTGACTGCCAGCTTTGACAACAGCGAAGCCGATTTGGATTACGCGCTGCCAAACGATCAAGTTAAGAGTGCCAAGCACAGCGATTACAAGTTGGTTGACAGTAGCATCCTGGCTAAACTGCGTACTAAGTCCGCCGAGCGTGTGAAGGCATCTGCCAGCTTCGATAGACTGATGCGACGCATCGATTTGTTCCGGCAGCAGAAAGATGAAGACTTTGTTTCACTAAATCGCGAGAAATTTCTCAAGCGTCGTGAAGAGATCGATGCCGAACAGGAAGAGGAAGAAAAGCTCCTTGATCAACAACTTCCTAAGAAAGAAGTGTTCCACAAAGATTACTATCATGAGGAAGTGTTGAATATTTCACATGATTACGTGGAAGCCGTCGCAGGACTGGAACTAGCGCGAGCTGGTTAAGTTTCGATCGTCGAATCGTGTTCAAATAATGGGCGGAGCGAAAGCTTCGCCCATTTTTATTAGATTGAATTCGATTGTGCACTCTGCGCAAGGGCTAGCTATGTTGCATTCGTGCCCCGTAAACAGACAATAGCGGTTACGACAGTTCGAAAATCTTCCAACCACGAGGCAAACATGCAGTCCCCAGATAAGGCCCCAGATAAGGCGGCAATGAAGACCCCAGAGCAACCGGCTAGCGATTCTTATGGTCCGACCCCATCCGAGTTGCGTGCAGGGTGGCCTCCCAATATTTTACGATTGGTCTTGGGGGCAGCGCTGGCAGCTGGACTGGGATTCGTTGTTTTAAAAACGATGCTTCCGATTTTTGTTGTGCCCGTGGAAATCGCTACTTTTCCCGAGCAGTCGCCGCTTTGGATGTACGAAAGACTGGATAAGGCTAAGTTCGAAGTTGACGGTAAGAACTTTTCGGTCGTGTTTGGGCTCATCGGCGCAGTTCTCGGTGCCAGCTGCGCGGCATTTTCCTTTGGCGCAAAATCGGTCAAGGCAATTGTCATTGCCGCGTTAGGAGCCGCGGTCATGGGCGTCGTGGGAGCGAACTTGAGCAATGCGATGTTCAACAATATGCGTGCAACCAGTGGGAACGACATGATGATTATGGGGATCGCGCTTGATGGCATGAGACAATCGATAATTGGATACTCGCTTTTGTGGGGCCTAATCGGGCTTGGCGTTGGACTTGGAATTGGCTCTTACAGAGGAGTAGGCAAGGCTCTGGTCGCGGGGATCGCTGGTCTCTGTGGAGGTATTGTCGGAGCCATGCTTTACGTAATCTTGATAGCCCAGCTATCGATAGGAAATTCGATGAACACCGTCCTACCTTTCAGTAGCAACAGTCAGGCAATTTGGTTGGCGACGTTCACCCTGATGATTGCAGTTTGTATTGCGCTAGGTACCGGCGAAAAACGACCTAAAGCAACCGCTTAACCTAAATTCAGCTAGAGCTAAATACAACTGGAGTGGGTCGATAATGCATCGAACCATGCGGCTAGTGCTTCAACACAATTTAATTCAGGGTTGGTGTTATCAGCCGGAACGCGCTAGAGAGCGTCCCGCTTACGATAATGGTCGTTAGATTGGTTTAGTCTTATCAGCCGGAAGGCGTTAGCCGCGAGGCGCCGCCGAGCTGCTTGGAGTGGTCAATGACTTTCCGTTTGTCGATGACGCCGACCAGTCGGCATGGTTGGCGTTGGTGCTTTCCCTTATTGGGCGATCTGCAATTGCGGGTTGCGTTCCGTTGTTTGGGATAACCGCAAATTGCAGGGGTAGCGGTAAGTCACTCTTAGCCGATGCCGGAAGTCTGATTGCTTACGGCCGTCCCGCCTCGCGAAAGATTTTCTCAGGCAATGGACGAGGAGATGCGTAAAGCGATCACAGCGACCGCCATTGAAGCCTTGCCGAGTGTTCTGCTTGATAACGTCGATTGCACGCCAGACGACTTCCGACGAATTGAGGGAACGTAGTTGCTGTTTACATCGCTTCGAAGACCCCACCTCAACCCGTGCTGGCCTATGCGCTATCGAGAGTTGAGGCGCTGGCAAATTCAAGTGGCTACGAGTCGAACGCCTGCTAGGATGGTAGGTGGAGAAAAAGTTGGCTGGCTAAGTGCGGGAACACCTAGCCAGCCTTGATCACTTCCCTATATGAGAGAGAAGCAACCAATGGCAAGTTTACTACGAAACATCACGGCAAGGGATGGCTTTGAAATCCGTGCCCACGCAAAAGGTGAGCGTTACGTTGTCTGGATCGGTACGCTGACGGTTCGTCAACAACGTGAATATGACCGTCACGTTCAATCTATCGTCGATTCCTTCAAGGTCGGTGCGTAGCCTGAGCCAGAGTGCCTGCGTTGGTTCGACACTGTTCCGGACCGCATCCGTGACAAGTTTGTAGCGTGGGGAATGCTGCCACCCTCTCAACGACGAACCTTGACGCCTGAGCAGCGAACCGTTGAAGGGTGGACTCGCCTCTTCATCGATGAGTTGGCGAACGCGAAACCTCGCACAAAAATCAACTACGACCAAGCGCGAACATGGTTATTGAAAACAGTGGATGGGAAGCGGGATATTGGCGCAGTAACGCAAGGCGATATGCGACGATGGCAAGCGTCGATGACCTCACTGGCTATGAGCACCCGCAATAAACATGTCAAACGAGTAAAAACGATGTTTGCGGGTGCCGTGGAGGATGGCGTCTTGGCCAGTAGCCCCGCGGCAATCCTGAAAGAAGAGCGCTCCCAAAAGCGAATTGATCGTAGCCCACAATTTTTCGTTGATGCTGTGATGACCGAAAAAGTCATTCGAAAGTTGCCCGACACGAATTGGAAGCTACTGTTTTGCCTGATGCGATTTCAAGGGCTAAGACGACACGAAGTATTCGCAATCGATTGGAAGCACATCGACTGGGAAACCAATGAGTTAACCGTTCCTGCGGAAACCAAAACGGGTTGGCGGTCGATGCCGATCTTTCCCGAAACCTTGAAATACCTGCAAGACGCTCAACTTATTGCTAAGGATGGCAAAAAGGTAATCCGTTGGAAGGGGAGCCAAGAGAGTGTTACCGAGCTATTGCGTAAGCGCGTCGTGGATGCCGTTGGTGAATGCTGGCAGAAACCCTGCCAGCAATTGCGCAGCACTCGTAGAACAGAGTTGGATGTGGAATTCCCTCCGCACGTGGTCAACGAGTGGCTTGGGCACGACTCCGCTACGGCTGAGAAGCACTACCAGCAAGTCACGCCCGAGCATTTGCATCGTGCCGCGATGATGCGAACGGTCGATGATGAACCCAGAAACTGTACTGCGTCCTGTACTGCGGAACCGCACAGTCCGGGAGAGAACAGCGGAACTGGGAAACGAAAAAACCCTGGAAAATCAACGTTTTCCAGGGTTACCGAAACGGCAGAGTGCCCCCGCAAGGGGTCGAAGAAATCGCAAATTCCCACGGGAAGTCAACGATTTCTCAACTCGGCGGTGTAGCCGGCGGTGTAATTTCTCCAGACTTGATGGAACTCGCCGACTTATGGCCTAAGCTCTCTATCGAAACACGGTCAGCATTCTTAGCGATAGCCCGCAGCGCCACCAAACACTAGAGGATGCCTTCAGGCTAAACAGG
>JANNNN010000911.1:0-7024 GCA_031398555.1 Planctomycetia bacterium
CTCGAAGTCCAACAACAAGTCCGTGATGGGCTCTGCAACAAGGAACCTGGCCAACCTGACCACGAGACGATACTGAAAATCAAAGGACTTATTCGCTGGAGCGAGGCTCGGGCCGGTGGAATTCAAGTCGGCTGTCGCGAAGAAGACTTACATTTCCTCGATTTGCCATTCTATCGCACTGGCACGATCGCCAAACGCCCGATGGGAATAGAAGACACGACGATTATCCGCGAGTTGCTCGAGCGCGTGCGGCCAGACCAAATTTATGTTGCCGGCGATTTAGCCGACCCACACGGAACTCACCGTGTTTGCGCTGAAGCAATTTTTCAAGTCCTTACTGAGATGCGCAACAGCGGCCAAACTATTCCCGAAGTCTTGCTCTATCGCGGTGCATGGCAAGAATATGCGTTACATGAAATTGAAATTGCTGTGCCGCTTAGCCCAAGTGATATTTCGCTCAAACGCGAAGCGATATTTATGCACGAGAGTCAAAAAGATGAGGCGCTCTTCCCCGGCTCCGATCCCCGCGAGTTTTGGCAACGCGCCGAGGATCGAAACAAAGGCACCGCTGAGAAATACAACCAGATCGGTTTGCCCGAATTCTTCGCACTCGAAGCCTTTACACGTTGGAACGGCAGCGAAATTTAGAGCTTTGTCAAATAATTGCGCTTCGCCTACCTCGTGGTCAGTTACAAGTCGGAGAGAGTCGTGAAGAGATTTCAAGCATTGTTTCGGGACACATGGTGGCTATGGCTGGGATTTGGTGTGGTTGCCACAGTCATGTCCTTTTTCTGCCCCATATTCCTAGTAACGTTTCCGGTATGCCTGATCACCTTCATTCGTTTCGCATTTGTGCAGTATGATGAAGACGGAATTTTCATCAGCAATTGACTACCCGTGGCTGTCCTGTGGCTGACGCTGCTAGCGTCAGTCTCAGACGCTGGCAGCGTCTGCCACTTTCGTCACTCCAAAAATCTCGGATGTACAGATGAACCAAAAACGACAATCCCAACTTAGACTTTCAGGCCATCAAGTTTTTTTCCGAGCCTGCGCGGTGGCAGTTGCTATTTTCACAACAAACTTAACGGTTTTGGGTGGGCAATTTAACCCGACTCGCAGTATCGGCGATCAAGTTTCCGGCTGGAGTAAATTGCCGGGAACGGATGGCAAGGAGCATTCCTTGGGTGATCTGAAATCATTTGACTTTGTCGTTGTCGTATTCACCTGTAACAGTTGTCCCTATGCGGTCGACTACGAAGATCGCATCAATTCCCTGGCCAAGCGTTTCGTCGAATCAAAACAAAGCGCGGTGGTTGTTGCGATCAACTCCAACAAGATCGAAACGGACTTGATGCCGGCTATGAAAAGGCGTGCTGAAGAGAAAGCTTTTCAATTTGCATATCTATTCGATGACGCTCAGGAAGTCGCCAAGCAGTTTGGCGCAGTTCGCACCCCTGAGTTCTTTGTGCTCAACAAAGAGCGTCAGATCGTTTACATGGGTGCAATGGACGACAACACCAACGCCGATTCAGTCACAAAGAAGTATCTCGAGTCAGCCATCGATTCTTTGACGACTGGGAAACCAATCGTTACCGCCGAGACCGCCCCAATCGGCTGCTTGATTCGATTCGATCGTCGACGCAAGTAGCCTACCGACAAAGACGGCCCTGTGAAGTTCCATCTGGTGCGAACAGATCGACTCGCAGGTCACCGCAAGAAAGGAGCAGCCCGGAGCAATACCTACCGTCCCAACGCCGACCCGGCAGGAGCGAGCCACCTAAAGCCACCCAACTTAATGCGGCGCACACAATTCCCGTATGAACCCTTGTTTGTTCTCATTTCGAGGCGAAAGGTTTATTTGCCTACCTCCATGGAAATTGTGGCCTGTCAAAACCGGCATAATCCTCAGTTAACTTGCGTCTTCATAAGATTGCCTAGTGAAAATTGGTGGACGCTGCTAGCAGTCGAGGTATTCTGGACCTAAAGATCAGTTGCCTAACCACGCGATTTGTCAAAGGCCTCTCCCACAAGCTGCCCCAACACGCGAGAAATCTTTTATGAATTTTGCTCCAAATTCTCTCTATCTGTGCGTGCTGCTCGGAAGTTGCTCTTTATTGGTCAGCCAGGGTTTGCTCGCCAACGATCAATCCGCTCCGAGCGTTTCCAAATTAACGTCTCAAGACTTGCGCGCCACTCACCGCGGTGCTGACATTTTGGGTCGCTCTCAATATGTGGTAAAAGCGAAAACTCCGCTGGAAAAGCAGGATGAAGTTGTACTCTCACCGATAATTGCAACCGAACCAAAACCCGCGACCGAAACCGAACAAGAGGCAGTCAATACAAACACGGAAACCCAACCACCTTCAATAATTGCACATGAGCATGTGTTTGCGGGATCGGACCTATTTTTGCGCGAAAATTCATTTGCGGATGAAGCGGGGTTGAGCATTCCGCCAGCGTATTCCTTCACGGACGTACCAGCCTTGACCATCCCAACTTACGGCTTTCCAGATAGCCGCATGTCCGTGGGTGATTGTATTGAATTCGATGGTCTAAAAGCGGTTGGGACCAACCGACCTCGTCAGTACGCTGCGCCCGAAGCTGTGCTACGGTTCAGCAGGGGATGTGCCGATGCGAAGTTTTCTAATTGGAGTCTAAGTTCGCGTGATGTACCAGCCGCACGGCCTTCGATTCCGCACGGCCCGCTTTTAATCGAAGTGCGAATTGCTAGTGAGCCGAACGAAGTGGTCAACCCGATAGACTTTGTTGAATTGATGTTCGATGGCAGGCCACTCCAGCCGAATGCTGATTCGACAGCGAGCCCCTTGCGTTACGAGTTGCCATGCCCTGCGCCAGGTCAGCACTGGTTACAGGCTCGCTATTTAAGCGGCAATATTTGGAGTCATTATTCGCAGGCCATTCGCTTTGAAGTTCGTCTTCCGACAGAACCAAAAATAATTGCTGCCTCTGATTCCGACCGCGATCCAACTCCGCTCTCTAAAAACTCGATAGCCTCCATTACAACTCATTCCATCAAAGTTCATTTAGCTAATGTTAATCGTGACGACAACGTCGTTGCCTACATTGACGGCAAGCCTTTGCCACCCAGTTCCGATGAACACTTCGATAGCAATCCAGATCAAGTACCCATGGATAGCCATCTTTGCTGTCGCGTTTTCAGAGTCCAGGGAGTTGTTACTCCGGGAGTCCACAAGCTGACAGTGCGAGTGGTCGGATGTTCCGGCGCATGTTCCATCACCAGCGAGCCATCGAATACAGTTGCATTCCACTACTACGATGAAGATATCTATTTGTTGAGACCGGGCGCAGGTTGCAATTGCAAGGAACACGATACTATTTTCTCGAAAATCAATTTGCCTAGTCAGCTTGATCCGGGCCGAGAGGATTCTACGCCCAATTTCATCGAGTTTCAGAGAAAAATACAACGTTCAAGCCCTACCCCCATTGAGAAGTCGATAAGTCAATTCGTCTTTTATCAGCAGCCACTTGCATCTGAAGACGCAATTCGTGAGTACAAAGCATCAGTAAATGCGATGGAGCAAACGCCGAATGCAGATACAGTGCAAGCGCAGGTGACGCAAAACGTAGGGTCTATCAACGGCACTAAAAAGGCATTGCAATCTGCTAGTACTCACTTGTCCACCGCAGAGACCTCATTAAAGGAGGCATTCGCGAGCGTAGAACAATCCAGAGCGTCAGCAATGCGCATTAAGCGTGAACTAAATAATGCAAAAGTGTTCGAGCAAAGATCGGGAGCAGGCGACAGCGCCTTAGCCGAAGTATCAAAACTAAGGCGATTTGATGCGCTTGCACATGCCGAAGTTGCAAATGAGCAATTAATTCTTGCCGAGCGTTATTACACTTTTGTGAACCAGTCGGTTAGGAATGTGTTAACTGCAGTGGATATGATTAAGAATCGAATTGCTGCCGCCGAGGAATTTGGCATTCTCGCAAATTCGCATTTTTCCCAACTATCTGACGCACGCTCCAAAGTGGAAGAGGCCGTTAAAGACGCAGGGAAAGCCTATGATCGCGAGATAGATGCACGGAAGAATCGCGACGAAAAAGCGGCTAATCGAGCGCTAGAAGAAATTACCCGAGCACGCGATGTTGCTAAGTATTGGGCGGAAATCGCCAAGACTTCTTTTGAAAAGGGTAAGCAATTTTCAACTGAAGCGAAAAACTGCTGTACGCGTGCTTGGTTAGAAGCGGCGAACTGCAAAGCTGCTGCAAACGATGCTGAAAGAGATAAGAACGTCGTGAACCAAGCGTATCGAAAGGTCAATGATCAAGCAGAGTTGACGGCCGAAAGCGCGAACAGTGCGGGTAGGGTACTGAACATGAAGGATGCAGCAGTTCAAGCTTGGCATGAGGCGCAAGAGGCGGGCGCATATGAAGCTGCATTGGCAAGCAAAAATGCTGCCAAAGGTGGCGACGAGAATGGTGTCCGTTTGACCCTAGAGAGTGCGGATACTGCTGAAAAACGCGCTGCACAAGAGTGGAGCAAAGCCGCATCGCGCATTATTGAGGCGGAAGCAAACGCCAACCGCAGTCGTGCGGAGAATGTGAGGGGACCATCGAGCCCCTTCTATTTCGCATCAACCGCTCACTTCCCGCTACGGGATTTCGGGCTTCGCGGCGAACCGCTCGATCGCGATGGGATACTCATTTACGAAGACATGGCATTCCATTTTGACCGCCACGGAAATTACGAAGTTCATTTTCGCGCCAGCGCGCCCGCAATGCCAGCAACCATGCGGCTTCAATTTCAAATCCAGACTCATCGCAATGGTCCGTGGTACACTGTTACACTCGCGCCGATTGAATTTCCATACCCACCAGTCAAAAGCGAAAAATCAAGTTGCTTAGGATCGACCTGTGGAGCAGGGCATTCAGGCTGTAACGATGACTCAAAAGATTGCTGCGGCAAGGCTCGCGAATGCATTTGCAAAGGTCACAGTGAGATACTTCGACGTTGCTTCGGCGAAATGGGCCAAGACGCCAAAATTCGCCGTAGCGGTACTGCAAGAATTGGGTTCGGTGTAAACGTCCCCTAAAGTATTGGTTCCAGCTTTTTCAATTCCCCAGCTGAAAACTTTTCTGTCAAGCCGGTTATCGCCAGGACTACTTCGATGACGGACGTGACATCGACCACCTTACCACGCTGTTCGTTTGCTCTAACTTCCACCCTTTGGCCTACTTTGAAATCATTGGACGCGTCGCTTAATCCTCGCGGTCTTGATAACGCAGTTTTTCCTGCTTTTTCTGGTACGCCAACACTTACGGCTGCTTTCTTCTTAGCTGCTGTCTTGGTTGCTACGTTCTTGGAAGAAGCTGACTTAGACGTTTTCGCACTAATATCTGCCGGCCCTTGAACGCTCAACAGTTTCTTAACCTTAGCTTCCAATTTAATTCGTGTGCCCTTGGCTGGAATGCCACGAGACTTCGCGAAGGCACGAAGTTCATTCCACGACATGTTGGTTATGTGGCCATCTTTTAGATGGTCAATTGGCTTTGCAACGGCAGCCTTCTTTTTAACCATGAATACCTCACCTGCAATGATAATAAACGTGATGTCGAGTGAGTTAAGGCTTCATCCCTCCTAAACTCCGGATAATGCTAGCACTCACGGCGGGGGCGGTCAATCGTTCCCCTTAAGTTTGATTTCTGGCGCGGTTATGCCGAGATTAACGATTAGGTGGACATTCACTCATGGATGACGACGACGATTTGTTCAGCTTTCCACGGTTCACACGTTAGGTCACTTTTGTGTAAGGACTCCACAATGCCAAGCACGTATGCCCCCAAAATTTTGTTCTTGATTTTGGGTGTCGCGCTTATTTGCTGGAGCCAGTGCTCTAATTTGGTCCTCGTTGGCTTGCGGGAGCATGCCAAGCCTCTACGAATCGATGACAGATTTAGCAAGGCACGCGAGCTCGCGAAATTTTCCAACCAAGATTCAGTTGACGATTCGGCGACGGACAGCGGATACGTCATCTCGGCTTCGGCTAATATAAGCCTTGCGATGCCAGCTCCCCAGGCTGGATTTACAGTTAGTTCTATCGAGCAAGGTTTGATCAAATGGAATGTAACGCGAGATGGCGTAGAGATTCGATTGATTTCCTCTGGAACGATGGTTATTAAAGGCACGGGAGCCCAAGGAGGAACGGTCAAAGTTCTAGTTGATGGCCCAAATTCTTCATCTGGCACGACAACTGGCCCCCAGGTCACCACAACTGAGGATGGCGATTGGACAACGACGGTTTCCGTCACGCGACCCGGCGTCACCAAGATTGAAATTACGAAGGAACTGACGTCAACCGAAAAATCGGTTCGTTTCTTCAACGCAGTCGCACCTACTGAAGACGATAGTCGCATCTTGGAGCCTATCATCACCAAGGTGTCAAATAACGCGTTTGCATCACCCAAGGATTTGTCCGCGACTGGGAACTTACGGGTTTATGGAGGATATCTCAGCATGTCCGGGTTGCGCGTTCAAAGCGGAACACGATTGCAGTTTGCCGTTTTCGACAAAAGCAGCACTTTTATAGGGTTCGCGGTGCCCTCATTACCCGTTAATCCACGTCCCGATGCTAGTTGGGATGCCGAACTGGACATTAGGTTCCCGCCTGAGATGGCTCCAGGAACGGCGGACACAACTACCGGATTCGTTCGAGCTATTGCTTTCTCAGCTACAGATGGTCTTCACCGATTCTCTACGACTAAGATCGATTTTCAAGTTGCGCCCGAAGGAATCCAAAGCACGCGGCTAAAGATTGCGGCCGCGCCTACCGTTGCGGATGGCACAGGCAATAGCCTCCCACATCCCGACGGAGAGTTTCTTTCCAAGGAAAAGCGATTCATCGTCAAGGGTGAAGTACTGGGGACGGACGCGACTCTACTTGCCGACAGTCGTGTCGTAGTCTTCTTAAATAACGCGCCAGTCGAAATTCGTGATGTTACGATTAATACAGCCGATCAAAACAAATGGAATGCAGCGGTC
>JANNNN010000358.1:0-7826 GCA_031398555.1 Planctomycetia bacterium
TTGTCAAAGGAATCTTGGTTCCAGGTTCGACCGGCGAAGGTTGGGAGATGGACGATGGCGACGTAAGGCGTTTGCTGGACATCGTATTGCCAGCGGCGGAGGCGGTTGGAGTAAAGGTTTTACTTGGGATTCTCAAAACTGACGTTCCGCAAGTTCTGGCAGCCCTCGATGGACTTAAAGATTGTTATCAACATCCGTCTGTGGTGGGAGTGACCGTTTGTCCGCCGCGCGGGGCAGAACTTTCCCAATTAGAAATCGCAGACGGACTGCGGAGAGTATTGTCGCAGAGGCTACCGACGGCTTTGTATCAATTACCGCAAGTTACGCAGAATGAGATGAGTCCCGAGACTGTGGCGATGCTGGCTGCCGAGTTCCCGAATTTTATCTTGTTCAAGGACACTAGCGGAGTGGATAAAGTTGCTCAGTCGGGACTCGATTTCGGCGGAGTGAATTTTGTTCGCGGTTCGGAGCAAGGAGGTTATGCTCAATGGACGCGAGCCGCAGGCGGTCCATACGACGGGTTCTTGTTAAGCACTGCGAATGTGCTGGCGCCTGAATTGTCGCGAGTTTTAGAAATGCTCGATTCAGGTGATCAAGCTGGCGCAGAAGCAATTTCAAAAGAGCTTGAACAACTGGTGCAATCGATGTTCACGATTGTGAGTGGTTTCGAAGTTGGAAACGTGTTTGCGAATGCCAACAAATTGCTCTATCACTTGCGAACATTCGGTCCTGACGCCTTGAATCAACCGACTCCTATGCTCTATTCGGGAGCGAGTCTGCCTATCGACTTTGTCGCAAAGGGGCTCGAAGTATTATCACCAGTAGCTGGTTTCGTGAGAAACCGGACGGAATAGGTTTGACCACACACTTTCTTTTTTAACCGGCGGGATTCCGTAGTTTCGAGTTGGCGGGTTGGGTTGCAGGTCCCAGGGTAGTCAAAGGGCGTGGTGCAGGACACTTCAATCACCCCCTTCGAGTACTCAGGGGCGTGCCACCCGGTTGGCTGAGTTTTTCCATAGCAAATTGCAACAATCTCTTGCCCGTCCTGGACCGTTTTCGAGAGGGGGAATACGATGTGGGCATTGGTATTTGCTGAAGTTTCCCCTAACTGAGTGCAGATTTGCGGGTTCTGGGCCTATTCGACGGCAATAGTTACCCGAACGAATTGCACCGGACACTGGTTGCGAGTGGATCGACCAAACTGTGCGGATGATTTGGACTTGGAAGCGGATCTCGCTCAGGTTCTTGGCTACCTAAATTTTTCGGCCGGAAAGCCCGATGCGAAAACGCTGGGTGCCCTGAACCGGATCTATGCCCGCGCGCTCCCTGGCGGACCCTATGCGGGACTGCCTGCGTGGCTGCAAATCCAACAGCGGCTTCAAGATGCGCTCACTCGATTGAGGGGAACCAATCCTGCGTTTCGGGCCTCCGAACAGGCTGCGGCCGTCATCGAATTGGTCTGGCTGCATCTGCTACCCAGCTATCTGGACTTCCATCGCGATCAGTTATTTCACCAGGAGCCCGAATCGATTTTCAACGGCTTTATGCTCGGACGCGCGATCGAAGCAGTCTTGCAGCAGGGTGGACCTTGGGAAGAAGTGGACCGCATCACCGCGGGCGCCATCCGAAGACTAAACGATTTCGTTGGCTATCGACCCGTTGCAGTGCTTGAAGGCCGGCGGCTTGAGCCGTATACCAATGAAATGGTGCGACCGATCCCCCTCTATATTGCCGGAGTGGGGGTGACAGCAGGGCCTTACGAAGGGGTCGTGAGGGAGTGCGTGGCGATTCTCAAGCGGTCAGATCCAGACACCTTGCGGCGAGCCTATTTTGATTTTTCGATACTCGATGAATTGGCGATCGATCCGCGGGCTTACGACTTCGACCATCCTGTCAATCAACGTCCCAACTACCACTTTGGTCAGTGGGATCCGAATCTCATTGACAACTCGGGAAATTATCGCCGATTCGTTGTGCAGCAAGTGACGCTTGACGCACTTCTCGCTCGATTGGAAGACGAGCCATCTGCGCCTCGCGACGAATTGTTATTTGAGGCGGCTGCAGTGTTGGCTGGAACGATTTTGATGGCTTCCGGTATATCGGGAAACGGTCCTGGCACATTTGCGTCCACAGTGACCCTCGGTTCGCTCTTGCCAGTGATTGCCGAATATCGCGATATGTTCTATGAACAGTTGCTGGATCAGATGAGCGGTTCGCATTTGGAACGCTTGCTCGAAGAACAGAAAATTCGACGGCAACCATTTGGTGGCGCCCGTCAGCATTTGAACACCTATTTGGCCAAACATCGGGCTTCGCAATTAGAGCACGTACAGTTGGCTCGACTGTTTGCTCGGATGGGTAACGCCGCGGCCTCGAAAGAACAATCAGAATATGTACCTGTACCGTCGGCGCGAATTATCAGTCGCATTGACTGCTTGATGACGGCCGCAGATCATTTTTTACAAGTGGGTCGCTTGGATGACGCCGTTGCGGTTTCTCCGCAAGTGATGGATTTGGTGCATCGCGGTATTCAGTGTGGGGCGATCGTCGACCCGTGGAACATTCTTGGTTTTGCTGGCAATTTCACTCGCTTTCATGGACCCGATTCTGCCGTTCACGATCATCGAGTTGAAGATCTCGTTCAGTTAATGGAAATGGTTTTCGCGCTACAGTCTCGCATTTGGCGCGAAGCGGCGGGTAGTGGTCGTGAGGATCTTTGTCAGCAAATCGAGCGGCAGTTGCGGACCAATGCAAACTGGTGGCGGCAATTTGCGGCTCATGAAGTAAGTGATGTTGAAGCGACAGATCCGCAAGAGACGCTCGATTCAGCCGAGTTGGTCGCGAAGGCTTTGTCATTGTGGCATGCAGGTGGCGCCGCGGC
Organism: Planctomycetia bacterium; assembly: GCA_031398555.1. GTDB lineage: Bacteria > Planctomycetota > Planctomycetia > Pirellulales > Pirellulaceae > Aureliella. The sequence goes on from JANNNN010000358.1 coordinate 2,882, forward strand.
GGGTGATGTTCGCTTTTGGGCTCCGCACGCAAATCTGTTCGATTCACCCAAGGCCTATGCTCTGGTGGTTGAATCGCTGCTGGAACGCAACGACTTTGTTGCGTCCATGGCCCTGCTAGTCCATTGGCTTGATCAAGCTGAGAACGTGGGTTTGCAGAAAGGGTCGGCATCCTTTTCCGACCTCGCGCGACGCTGGCTCCAGCGACTTGAGTTCGTTTTGGAAAGCGCTCAGTCTGCGAAGTGTAATGACGCAAAGACTACAGATGGAGGAGCGGGCACCGATTCGACTCCGTCCTTGCAAAAACCAAGCTTGAATTGGAGTGTCGCACAAAAGTTCTTTGACAACCTGGAAGCAAACGCAAATAACTACTGGACCGCTCCGGAATTTCGGCTGGCCAAACCTCAATCTCGAAAACGCAAGCCGAACGAGGAATTAACGGCCTCGGGCGATTCTGAGATGCTGGATCAGGATTCTGGCGACGATGACGAAGAAAGCAGTCCTTATAGCGCTGCCTGGGACGATGTTGTTTACGAAGACACGACCGACGACGGCATTGAAAGTGAAGTTTCTGAGGAGGGCGACACGGAGAACACGAGCGAACTGATTGAAGAATCCAATCGCTTAAATCAACATTTAACGTTTCTCACCGCGCTGGCTCAAATGTGGAAAGGGGCCGCGCTTAGCAGCATACTTCGTCGCGAAATCGCCGAGGATCCGAAAGTCGGTAAGTCTCGCTTGGAGGCGATGGAAAACTGGGCTGCACAGGCCGCAGCAAATCGCCTCGGATTGCTTTCACTGCTCGATGAAGTCGCCATGTTTAAGTTGGCCAATGGTGGCGCAAACCAAGAAGCCATGTCGCTGTATGATAGGCAACGACTGGTCAAAGAGTCTTTGCTCGAGCGGATCATTAGTACTGCGCTAGAGACCGCCGATGCGCGCAGAATGTTGTTAGCGACGTTGCAAGCCTGTGGGCAGGTTAGCGATTCGCTCTCCACGGAGTTAAAAGGACTGCCAGAAGACGATCACTCTGCAGTTGAGATCTTCGGTAGCTTGTTACATGGCAACTTCGCGCAAGTCGAGAAGAATTTTTCGCAGTTGATTTTAGCGCTGCGTGGAAAGAAATTGCTTTATATTCCGCTTGCCCGTGGTGGTGATCCTCGGCAGATTTATAGTGTTCGCTTGCGCCGCCGCGTGCTCTCGCATCTGCTTGTCTGGTTGCCTCGGCAAGGATTGTTCAAGCAAGCTTGTCAATTGATCGAAGCCGCTAGGTTCATGGAGCACAACAATCCGATTGGCCCTGGAGCAGTCACAGAATTCGATGACTTGTTTCACCTTGGTTATGTCTCGATGGTTCGGGCTGTCGTGCGAAACGCATACGAGGGGCGACTGGTGGAACTGCGTGCGTCCAAGGCACCAATTAAGGTCAAAGGAAAGCCGAATAGCAAGTCAGCGAAGAGCAAGAAGCGCGCTCAAGAGCTGGTGTCTATCGATGAACTAGCCGCAAAAATTGATTTTGATACCCATGATGGCGCTGCCCTTGAAGAATTGGAACCGAGCAGCGATGGTCTGATCGATGTGCTCGAGCAATTGACTGAGGTCATGCTAGGCTGTTGGCTATCGCACAGCCGCACGTTGCGATTGAGCGTCTTGGAAACAGTCGATAATTCTAAGAACTGGCAACGGTTGACTAGTTTCATTCAACGCTATGGCGGGGCAATTTTTACTCAATCGTTTTTACGGCTCAGCAATGTCCGAGCGATCTTGCATCAAGGTGTCGGCAACTGGCTTCAGAACGTTCGCGAGGATGGCTACAGCGAAGGTCTTCAGCCGCTGTTAGATGCCATCGATGCGGGCGAAATCCAAAGCTCCCAGGCTGAACATGAATTGGGTGTTGTCCTGGAAGCGATCATCGATCACTACAGTGAGTATCGCGATTACAACAGCACAACGACCCAATCCGATCGTGGCGAAATGCTGTACATGTTGCTCGATTTCTTGCGGCTGAGAGTCCGCTACGATCGCGTGTCGTGGAACCTCCGGCCAATCTACTGGACACATGAAGTTCTGGTTCGTGCCGGATGTCATCAGACCGCTCAACAATGGCGCCGCGCGTTGGCGGATCGCATATGCCGTGAGAGCGAAGCGTATATCGAACAGTTGACGTTGTTGCAGAAAAAATACGCGATGCGGATGCCGACTGTCGCCGACCGATTGCACGAACGATTCACTCGGCCTATGACCGTCGATCGCATGCGAGCTCTAGTAGGACCCGCTGTGCGGCAGTATCGCGAGACGGGCGAGACCTCGGATGTGTTTGATCTGCTGATAGAAGAATGTAAACTGATGATGGAGCAGCCGACTGGCGTGGGCCTCGATGTACCACAATGGCTTGGTGCTTTGGAGTCAGAGGTCGATCGTGTTGTTGAGAATCAACGCGGCTTCCATCAAAAGCCACAGTACGATGACGCAGTTGCCTTTCGTTCGATAACCAACGAGCAAATTGGCGAACAATTGATTGCCGCCACCAAGCAGATCAAGACTTTGAACTTGCCAAGTGAACCGACCCCTGCCCCTGGCCCGCTGCCTCCACCGCAAGCAGCCGGTTCCGAATCAAAGCCACCGAAACCACCCAAGCCGCCAACCGATTGATTAGGTCTGTACCAAAGCAGCGTTAACTGCCCTTCGCAATCTCCACTTCGATTAGATGCGTCACAGAGTTGGCAACCAGCTGAAAGTTCTGTTTCGTGTACTCACCGCTAAGGATCACTAACTTGGAGGAAGCTACTTCGAGACCGGCCATTCGCGGGCATCTGCCAATCGACCAGCAAGGTCAAACAATTGTCCCAACTGTAGCCTGAACAATTGAGGCAAGCGGTTCGACAATCTTTGCGACTCTGTGCCCTTGCGTCTCTGCGCTAGATTTCCAGTGTGGAAGTTGCTAAGAAGCTTAAAATTAAACGCAGAGACACAGAGTCAAAGAGACGCAGAGTCAAAGAGACGCAGAGAAAGTTGGCTCGTTAATAGGAATTACACTCAGCAGGCTCGTTACGAGCAGCTGGGGCTCGCATATTAGCAAGCGGATGCCGGCCACGCTCATTGCAACTTGGCAACCCAAATCCTGCAGGATGTTAAGCAGGTTATATCGCAGTGGCCGCAATTCGCAGCATCCGCAGGAGTGAGTAAGGCATCCGCGGCGATCATTGCAAAAGATATTAAGCTAGTGTCATGATTTTTGAAATCTAACGGTTCTCGGGGCCGAAATTATAAAGATATTCTTGGCGCATGTCCGACTCTTGTTTTGCGACGCGGAGGAGAATTCGATTTCCACTAATCGCGGGACTGGCGAATGACGAATCTCCAACGCGATTCTCAGCTAGCAATTCGAATTTCTCTGGGGAAGCCTTGACGACATATAGCACGCCAGCCTCGTTAGCCCAATAGATACGATCATCGACCAGCACAGGCGAAGCACTTACTGGCCCTGCCAGACGTTGCTTCCACATTTCTTTGCCATCGTTCGTTCGCCAACAAAACAGAATTCCTTTTCCAGTCAACGCGTACAGATGTCCGTCAACGACAATCATGGACTCTTCGTAGCATTTCTCTCTATTGCGCCAAACCACTTTGCCCTTTTTACTTGCATCAATCGCCAGCGTCTGTGACTCGGGAAAGCCGCCGCTTACAAAAACTAGATTGTTCTCCCAGACTGCAGTCCCACAAGTCGCGATGGCAGGACCGGGCGTCGACCAAAGCTGCTCTCCGGTCGATGGATCGTAAGCCGCAGTCATACCCTGGCCGCTCATCAGCATTTGATCCTTGCCGTCGATTGTCGCAACAACCGGCGAAGAGAACGAGATACTACTTTCACGCTTGGCCTTCCACAGTTGTTCACCTGACTTTGTCGAGTAAGCGACAATGGCACTTGGGCCGTCGTACTCATAGGCCACGATTACCGTGTCGCGGTAGATCAGTGGCGAAGGCGCATAGCCATACTCATATATCTTCGGGCGGAAGCGATCGATCGTTTTGGTCCACTGTTTTTTGCCATCGAGGGATACCGAAGTTAAGTGCACTCCGTCATGGTGATAATGTGTTACGAGCAGTTGCTCGCCGTCCGATGCGATGGTCGCGCTTGCCTCGGTGTTCTTCGGATGATTCTTTTCGGGAAAACCGCCCTGATTTAAATCTAGCGACCAAGTCTGTTTGCCGGACTCAAGATCGAAAGCGATCACTGAGTGAATTTGTTTTTGCGGATCCGAAGTCGACAGAAAGACTTTAGAGCCGACAACAATCGGCGAGGCGTGACCGCGACCCGGTACCTTCGTTTTCCAAAGTAAGTTTTTCGATTCGTCCAATTTGATTGGCACATCCGCTTTGGCTGCATGGCCATCGCGCTGAGGACCACGCCACCACGGCCAATCTTGCGCCGCGCTCAGCTTTGGGAAATCGGCTATTCCCTTTTCTTGGGCTTCCGTAGTTATGGTCATGAGCGCTACGATTTGTAGCGACATAACGCAAACGAATTTAGTTTGGTAAAAACGACTCTGCATGACGACAACTCCGAGTTAAGACATTTCAAACTTCGCCATTCTAACGCAATTCAATGTTGTATTGGTATTGGTTCGTTGAAAGGCGAAGCGATTGAAAAAACTATCATTTTTTGGACGGGACAAATGGTCCCATCCTACGCGCCATTCCCGAAGGCAAGATCCAACACTAGCCGGTGGTGAAACCACTGGTGAAGTGGGCGATAAATGTGTAGACCCGAAGGGTCGGCAGAAGTGGTTTCAATCGAACTTTGTCAGTGGATTTATGTCGATAGCCGGGTCGCGGGCGATGATTGCCCCAGATCAGCGAAGCTCTTGCTAGCGACGTTGCTATCATCTTTTAGACGGGACCGAGGGGCCCATCTTACGCGCAAGCCAACTTGGTTGTTCAAGTTGG
>JANNNN010001089.1:0-1741 GCA_031398555.1 Planctomycetia bacterium
CCACAACTACTGTTGGAAGTGGATGGTGGTGTGAATCGGAAAACGATAGCCAGTTGTCGAGAAGCTGGAGCCAGACTGTTTGTGGTCGGTTCCGCAATTTTTGGACAGGACGATTATTTGCGAGCTCTGGGTGAGCTTGCGGACGCCATGGAATAGGCGATGGTTCTTAATGCGAAGGTTTGCATGTTAGAAGTACTTTTGATTCGTCCCGGAGCGACTACCTTCGATGAAGATGGTCGTATTAAGGGATCGTTGGATATTCCCCTGAGTCCTCAGGGAATTCAACAGGCTGAGGCGGCTGCAAAAAGCCTCACCGGTATGAAGATAGATTGCTTGTATGCAGCGCCGTGTGAATCCGCGCAGGACACCGCCCGCTACATCGCCAGAAGAACTGGTTGGAAGCAAAAGACATTAGAATGCTTACAAAACGTCGATCACGGTTTGTGGCAAGGCAAACTCGTCGAGGAAGTTCGCAGACTTCAACCGCGTGTTTACAGGCAATTTCAAGAACATCCTGAAAGTGTCTGCCCGCCGGGCGGCGAAACACTTAGCGATGCAAGCGCTCGGATCGAAAGTGTTCTTGATAAGCTGAAACGCAAACATGAAGGGCATCGAATCGGCATTGTGGTTCCCGAACCGCTGGCATCGATTGTGCGCTGTCATTTTTTGGGCGGCATGATTGAGGATATGTGGAAGTCAGAAACGGACGCTGGAACATGGGATCTGCTGGTCGTTGATCCCGTTACCGTGCCAGCTTTGATTCCAAATCGTTCTGGAGCGGTTGCATACACCTAGTCCAATAACATCCGGATTGTTCTCGTGGGTCGCTCCTGCCGGGTGCGACCCTATTAAGTTTAGCGAGCAGGCTAACGCCTTCCGGCTGATAAGACTAAACCACTGCAATAACAAGTATCTTGTCAATGTTTCTAAGCGCGACGCTCTCTACGGCGCTGCGGCTGATCCTAGAGCAGAATTGGAACAAAGCACTAGAGTCGACGACTCAACCTGTATTTGAGAGTTTGCAGGGGTGAGCTTATAATCTGCGAGAGTAGTTCTCTTACGCCGCAAAATTCAGCTTGGTCCTAATCGCACATGGCAACCATCGATTCTTCAGCTAAAACGGATTCCTCCGTCAAGAAGCGCGGCGTACCGGAGGGATTGTGGGTAAAGTGCCCCGGCTGTGCGGCGACGATCTACCGCAAGGAAGCCGAACGTCTCCAAAACGTTTGCCCAAAATGCCAATACCATTTTTACGTTTCGGCTCGAGAGCGAATTGCGCAAGTGCTGGATACGAACACGTTCGAGCCATGGGACGACGATCTTCGGCCATGCGATCCGCTTAATTTTTCTGACAAGAAGAGCTACGCGAGTAAGTTGGTGGATGAACAGAAGCGGACCGGCCTATCGGATGCAGCTTTGACTGGTACAGGCATGATTCGTGCACGCCGCGTCGCTATCGGCGTCACCGACTCGGCGTTCATCATGGGAAGCATGGGCTCGGTGGTGGGAGAGAGACTCACACGACTGGCCGAACGAGCCACCGCGCAGTCGCTTCCGCTAATCATTATTAGCGGCTCAGGTGGCGGGGCTAGAATGCACGAAGGGATCCTTTCGCTGATGCAAATGGCCAAAGTGTCCGCTGCCCTATCTCGTTATCACAGCTTTGGTGGACTTTACATCTCGGTCCTCACCAATCCAACGATGGGCGGCGTCGCGGCCAGCTTCGCCTCGCTGGGCGACG
>JANNNN010001121.1:0-6233 GCA_031398555.1 Planctomycetia bacterium
GCAGCTTGCCGATGTCGTGCTCGATTGTTCAGGTGAAGGCCGGACACCAGCTGGTTTAGGACCAGGCGGTGGGCTGGCTATTGGCCAATCCGCGTCATGCGAACATTTTGAAGTAGGCCCGCGCGACTTGAGCGACAAAGATCGTGATCACTTCGTGGGCAAACACACAGTCCTCTTTGGTAACGGACCAGTCGCTTGTCGCAATGCGATCCAATTCATTGCTCTTGCCAGCGAAAATCCAAATACGAAGTTGACATGGGTCGTTTCCAAAGGAACGAATCACGAAGAATGGTTAGCAGATGCTGCCAAGGTCAATTCGGATCTTGCAATCGAGGCTAGTCGGATCTTGTCGGGCGACAGTACAGGAGTGGTGCATATCGATGCCTGGGGTGCAGAATCGATAACGCGTGATGCCAACTGCAAGTGGCAAATCAAGCTGCTTGTCGGCGATGAGGAGACCGCTGATTTGGAGGCCGACGTGATTTTGGTCACTGAGTTGTGCGATCCCTGGCGGTTCGCTAATGGTCTGGGAATCGAGCTTTGTCCGCATCGACGGCTAACCACTGGTGCTGCAAGTTGGCTAGCCAATCAAACGACTAACGAACTGGCGATCGCTCCTGAGAGTTTCATTACCAGTGAGCCCCACTATTACGTACTGGGCCGCAAGAGTGTCGGTGGTGACCCGCGTTACAGCTTTATACATGCCCGCCAGCAGATTCGACAAGTCTTTGGTCTAATCGGGGGAAGGGCGGATTTAGATGTCTATAAGTCAATCGAACGCCAAAGTGATTGAACGTCTGCAATAGCCATAACTATGCTCGAAAAAGACTAACGATTGACAATCTGAAGGAGGTCGCCAATGTTTCGGTGATGGCCAAAAAGACCGCCAGCGAAGCGGTCCAAAGTCCAATTTCACGCGTACTGAACCGGTGACTTCGGGACAGACTACGGTCCGAACCAATGCGCCTGTTATTCAATCGCAATACGACTGCAAACGCGGTCATCGCTACGAAGCCTCCGCAATGTAAAAGGACCCACGCCCATCTGGTTCTTGTTCGCGAACAAATGCTTTGTTCATTGCCTTCATGTCTCCTGTCCGCAGGCGGGAAGCCTAAACTGCTTCCAGGGCGACCATCGTAAACGCCATGCACTTTTGGGGGTGGGAAAACGACAATTTGCAATTGTCAACGAAAAATCCAGCTACACTGTCGATTTGACCAGAATCTAACTTGGTATGGTAGTATTTGTGCGGTACAAATCGCAAGCTGGAAGCTTTCGCCACTACGGAGTTTCAAATGTCAGACGGGACCGAACCCCATCCGCTGGATGATTTTGAATTTGGCACAGCCACAGCTGTCGATGTCTCGCGAACGCGTGCACACAAGCCGCTGTTAAGGATCAGTGTCATAATTGCGGCAGTCGCGTTTGGCTTGGTATTTGTGTTTTCATTGCTGGGAAACGGCGCTCCGTTCAATTCTTTGATGCAACGAGCTTGCTACGGCATCAGCAATGTTTCAGCTGTGTTCATGTTGGCAGCTTGCTGCGGGATTCTAGTTGCTTATCGATTGCCCCATATCGATCCAGTTCAACTTCGCAGTGGAGCACTCGCGGCACGCGGTTGGTTATCGAACCGTTTTGCAGTCTTAGTCGCCATTAACCTCATGGCGATTGTGATGATGTGGGTGAGCGTATTTTTATTGTCTGGACTATTCGGTGTGTACTTCGCCATTCCACTCGGATTTCTTGTAGTCGGCTTAGTCGGCTTGACTGCAACGATGACCGTCATTCACAAAGGATACTTGCGCGGTTACGCGATTGGAATGTTGGCGGTCCTCCTGTTAGTTATGAACGGAGGACTGGGGATGTTTTACATGGTTGCTCAAGGTTTCGGCGGCGGGATAGGTGGAGTCGCGGGGTACTCTATCGGGATAGCTTGTATATTGACCATTGCGCCGCTGGTTGGGCTGCTGTGTGCAGGCTATGTGGCATTGATTGAACAATTTTCTCGCCAGTCGAGCCAGTCGAACTGACCAGCCCGAACTGACGGCTTGAACTTCACGGGCCTTTGCGTATGCTTTTGACTCAGATAACTTAGAGTTCAAAGCAATTTTAAAAAGCAGTTTTAAATAGAGGGCTGAGCAAATGCCAAAGATCACAGTTGAAGGTGCTGGAGAATTCGAAGTACCAACTGGCAAGCGATTAGTACTGGCCTTGTGTGAAGAAGCAGGCATCGATCAGTTGCACGCTTGTGGCGGCAACGCCCGCTGCACAACTTGCCGAGTCGAATTTATCGAAGGCGAGCCGGCTGAAATGCGTCCCGCTGAAAAGACTTGCTTGGAAGGGCGAGGCTTGAGCGGCGTGCGATTAAGTTGTCAAATTTTATGCGATCATGACATGTCGGTTCGCGCTATTAGCCGCTTCGCTGGAAGCGGTCGCAAAGATGCAGGTAGCCCTGTCGCATCCGAGTTGACTTGAGGAATGGAATCCGTAGCTTGGGACCATTTGTCCCAAGCAACTTTCGCCTCTAAATAGTGATAACGTGTTGACCGCGTTTCAGTGCTCACTCGATTGGCCAGCCCAGTGCGCGGTGCAAGTTGAATTGAGCGCGGTTGTAGTCGGCGATGGTGCGGACGTATTGACGCTGGGCAAGGTCGAGAGCGTGCAAGGATTGAAGAACTTCCAGCGGCAGGCCTTCGCCGTCTTGGATACGTTCGGTGTTGCGACGATAGGAATCTTGAGCGGCTTGGATGCCTAGTTTGGCTAGCTCAATTTGCCCGCTACGCTCTTGGACTTGAACGTGAGCCTCAGCAATTTCACTGGCAACCGTGTCCATCATCTGCACTTGCCGAAATCTGGCTTGCCCAACGCGCGAACGTGTTACGTTTTGCGCGGCTTGATCGCCAAATCCCAGATTGCGAAGTTCCCAAAATGCGGCTGCGTCGAAATCCATCCGATCACCAAAGCGATCGATGTTGCTACCTAGTCCACCTCCATTGCCGCCATAGCTCATTCCGAGCAGAATACTGGGAACTAACGGAGCGTACTTTTCACGATTGAGCATTTCAATCGCCTCGCCTACCAGATTGCGGCTTTCGGCCAACTCAGGGCGGTTCGACAACCCAAGCGCGACCAACTCGCGCAATTCGCTCGCGGGACTCGTAAGCGCTATCGGAACCAGTTGCGACTCGGTTGGTTCTAACTGGAGCGAAGCATCTTGACTGAGCAAGCGATTCAACCGTACTGAGGCAACTCGCACGTTTTCTTTCGCGCGCAGGTGTTCGATTTGGCGTACTGATAACTCGGCGACAGCGCGATCGGCGTCCGCCCTGAGACCTTCGCCAGTCTCAGCAAAATCTTTGGTAATGTCTCGAAGTTTTTCAGCGCTTAGCAAAGTCTGTTCAGCAATCGCTTCCAACTGCATCGCTTCCAAGAGGTTCGTGTATGCGGTCGCTGTATCAAGCAGGAGGTTGTTGCGGACGGCCAGACTCGCATGACGGCGAGCACACAGGCGTTGCTGCGCGATGAGCGGTTGAAAATGAGCGTCGGTCAAATGAAAATTCATCAACAGACCAGGCACCGCTGGTGATCCGGCTCCAACGGCTTGAGCACCCAAGCCGCCGTAAATCGAACCGCGACTGGTTTCGATGATACTGCCTGCAACATCTTGAATGCGACCTTCGTGCTTGTTGTAGTTCCCGCCGACGCGCATCGATGGCAGCCACATCATGTCAGCCGATTGGACCTGTGCGTTGGCTTCTTGGATGCGTTGTTGGGCATAGCCGATTTGCGGATTCTGACCGGCCGTTAATCGTAGTGCTGAAGTGAGATCGATTGGAAACGAATCTTGAACTATGGACGGCTGATTTTCTGGAACCGATATTGGTTCGGACTGATATGCGACGGCGTCAAGCTGTGCTGTATTGTCTGCGGCGATAGGCTCGGCTGCTTCTACGAGTCTTGAGTAACCTACGGTCTGTATTGGAATCTTTTTTGTTGTGGACGCGGTCAGCGGAGCGTGTTGAAGCTCGCGAGGCTTAGGGTGGAACGGATTCTTGAAGTTGATCTTGTCCAGTGACGTACAACCGCTGAAGGGAATCGCTGCAGCGAATGCCAAACTACAGTGGATCAAGTGGCTTCGACGAAATTTCATGCTTGCCAACAATCTCATTGAGCGAACGCACTCTACCAGCTAGGCTACGGGAACTCACAGGCTGGAAACCTATGCTACGGGAAGGAAATCGTCGCCGGACAAGCTTGCAGTGAAGCGATTCGAGTGTTCTGACGTGGCTTGATTTTCCGCCTGGGTTTGCATCTGTTGCAATCGTTATTGCTTAGAACGCTTGCTTTGCTGGCATTTTCGCGTTCCGCAGTTGCAAGCAATCGACTAGGAGATCATTATTGAGTGTTAAGACTTCCTCCAGCCCTGGTTTGGCTCCTCTAAAAAGTTCGCCCATCGATGCGGTTGATTTTTTTCGCTCTCCGCCGTCCTTTCACTGTGATGGTAATGATCCTCGCAATGGTACTTGGCAGCTTTCTTGCCGTTGGTCGCTCGGTTTGCGAACAAGCCGGTTGGCCCTATCCAGCGGGGCTTCCCAAAGGGATGGATGTCGACATCTTCCCACGTCTTAATCTGCCCGTGATTTATGTCTGCCAGCCGTTTGGTGGCATGGACCCTGCGCAGATGGAAGGATTTTTAACGAACTACTACGAGTACCACTTCCTGTACATCAGTGGCATTCATCACGTCGAATCGCGCAACGTGCAGGGAACGGCGCTGATGAAGTTGCACTTTCATCCTGGCACCGATATGGCACAGGCGATGGCGGAGACCGTTAACTATGTCAATCGCTCGCAAGCCTTCATGCCGCCTGGAACAGTTTCGCCGTTTGTGATGCGGTTCGATACCGGCAGTGTTCCCGTCGGGTACTTGGTGCTCTCCAGCGACACGCGTTCGATCTCAGAAATTCAGGACCTGGCCTTGTTTCGTGTGAGACCGATGTTTTCCAGCCTCCCTGGTGTGTCGGCCCCACCTCCGTTCGGCGGAAGTGCTCGAAGCATTGTGGTCACAGTCGATCCCCAGCGTCTGCAATCTTATGGTATGTCGCCCGATGAAGTGATTAATGCCATAGTCAAAGGGAACACGATCAGCCCATCAGGCAACGTGCCGATGGGTGACAAGTATCCGATCATTCCAGTCAACTCAGTGGTTCGCGATTACAAGCAATTGCTCACGATCCCGATTCGGACAGGCGAACATCCGGTCTATATCCGCGATGTCGGTGATGTCCAAGACGCGGCTGACGCTCCGGCCGGTTATGCGCTCGTCAATGGTCGCCGCGCAGTCTACATTTTGGCGACTAAGCGATCGGATGCATCGACATTGGGCGTCATCAACAATATAAAAAAAACCTTGCCGAAGATGAAGGACGCTTTAGGCAAAGACGGCGAAGGGATTGACGTTGCCTTTGAGTTCGATCAATCGCCCTACGTGATTCGAGCGGTCGAAGGGGTGGTGACTGAAGGCTTGTTGGGCGCGGCGTTGATCGGATTGATGGTGCTACTATTCTTGCGAGATTGGCGGAGTTCACTGATCGTCGTACTAAACATTCCACTCGCGCTGCTAGGTTCAGTGCTCGCTTTGTGGCTCACCGGTCAAACGGTAAACATCATGACGCTTGGCGGACTCGCGCTGGCGATTGGCATTTTGGTCGACGAAGCCACCGTTGAGATCGAAAACATACATTCGCAACTGCGCAGCGGCAAATCGGTTGCCGAAGCAGTTTTGGCAGGAGCCTCAATAACAATCCTGCCTCGATTTCTATCCATGTTGTGTGTGCTCGCGGTCTTTGTTTCGTCGTTCTTCATGGAAGGTGCGGCTCGCTCGCTGTTCGTACCGCTCTCGCTGGCCGTCGGCTTTGCAATGATCACTTCGTACTTGTTGTCGAGCACTTTTGTTCCCGTGATGGCGGTCTGGTTACTGAAACGGCATGTTGAGAAGTCGCTTGCACCGACGCTTTTCGACCGTCTACGGAAAAGCTACGTATCGATGCTTGGTGTATTAGTTGCCGCCCGGTGGTTGTTGATCCTTGCTTATCTAGCCGGTTGCGTACTGATCATTGTTTTCGTTGGTGGTCAGTTAGGTCGCAGTATTTTTCCAGTCGTCGATGCTGGCCAATTTCGGTTGCGCATGCGAGCCCCCGATGGAACGCATATTGTGCGGACTGAAAAATATG
>JANNNN010001135.1:0-1900 GCA_031398555.1 Planctomycetia bacterium
CCGTACAACATTCTGCGGCACAAGTAGCATCCGTGCAGTCACTTGATACGAGTGCTTCGTCGCTGCGTATGTACACTGATTACGCACCGCTATGGGTGATTGTTTTGATCGCAGTTTCACTTGGAATTGGTACGATGATCGGTTGGGAACGGATTGTGATCACGATCGGCGAGAAGATCGGGAAAACGCATCTGACGTACGCCCAAGGCGCTTCGGCCGAAATTGTCGCGGCAAGTACCATAGCCGCATCAACTTATCTCGGGCTTCCGGTCAGCACGACGCACGTCCTTTCGTCGGGTATCGCTGGAGCCATGTTTTCGTCCGGCGGATTGTCGAACTTGGACAAAGGAATGATTCAGAAAATCCTGCTGGCTTGGGTGCTCACTTTCCCTGTTTGCGTCACCATGTCGGGAACCATGTTTCTAGTGTTCCGCTCGATGTGCGAATAGTCGCAATTTGAATGAGATCGCTTCGGTCAGAATTTTGAAAACGTGCATTATGAAGCGTTACACGAAAGAACTTCTACTGCTTGGAATTGCTATTTGTTTCCTCGTTCTAAGCGCCTATTGGTTGCGACCGACTAGCACGCCCAAGCATTCAACGCTGAAGATGACGGCAGGCGATGCCAATGGATTGAGGCACAAATTAGCACTTGAGTTGGCAAAAGATGCAACTCGGCGTGGGATCGTGATCGAAGTTCTACCAACTACGGGCTCTGAAGCAGCGCTCGAGGGACTGACAAGTGAAGCGTTCGATTTAGCGTTTGTGCAAGGTGGTTTGGCAACTGAAAATACGCCAGGCATTCGCCAATTGACGGCGATGCACATCGAGCCACTGCACCTTCTTGTCCGGGCGGAATTGTGTGAGGAGATTGCGTCTTCGGGTTTGCGCGCGTTAAGTGGCAGTGACGTAAACTTAGGGCCAGCTGGCAGTGGCACACAGATCCTTGCCAGTGAAGTGCTTAGATTTGCTGGTCTAGACCCATCAAACAAAGCTGAAGGCCATAGCTACCAGGCTGTCTCGCTGAACTATCGCGAGTTGATGGAAAAGTCGGTGGACAAATTGCCGGATGCGATCTTTACGGTCTCTTCGCTTCCCTCGCCTCTAGCAGATTTTTTGATTGAATCGCACGGCTATCGACTGGTGCCGTTGCCCTTCGGTGAAGCCCTTTCACTTGAAGCATTCTTGCAGCTCGGTGTTCCGCTGCGGAACGGCTCAATTGATAAGCGCCAGTTGTTTGAGACACGCATCCCAGCGTTTACGTACAGCGTCAATCGCGCTGAGCCGCCGCAGCCTGTTGCAACCATCGGAACACGCCTTTTGCTGGTGGCGAATGAGCGCTTGCCGAGTGACGTTGCGCAATCGCTGCTCGACGTGCTTTACCATTCCAACTTTGCCCTCGCCGAACGGCCGCCACTGGATGCAACACTTCTTGATTTGCCCTGCGAGTTTCCATTGCATACCGGTTCGGCACAGTACCGAACTCGCAATAAACCTCTCATTGCGGGAGATGCCATTGACTATTGGGAGAAAGTTCTTGCCATATCAGCGACGCTGGCTGGCGGGACTTTTTTCATCATGCAGTGGTATTTGCGTTGGAGTCGAAGGAGACGCGAATCGAGTTTTGCAAACTACATGGAACGCGTGATCGCGATCGAAAGTGCAGCCATGCAAATTGAATTGTCTGCAAAGCTGGAGCTGGGTGAGTTGATAAGACTGCAGCGAGAGCTGGCGGATTTGAAGTCAGAAGCGGTTCGCAAATTTGCTAGCGGTGAACTGGAAGGCGAGGGCCTTATTCATGGCTTTCTGGCTCTAGTTAACGACGCCCGCAATCAACTAACGCGCTTGATATTGCATCAGCGCGATAACATCGAGGAAAAAGCCGCTGTTCAGCACCTGG
>JANNNN010001142.1:0-5392 GCA_031398555.1 Planctomycetia bacterium
ACAGCTACGCTCCGGGCGACGAAGTCGCTTTGCACCTTTCGTCGAATGCTGAAAAAGTCGGCGTGAAGATCTCGCGACTGGGGCCGACGGCAGAGGTTGTTTTTGAAAACGCGGCTGTCACGGTTGCTGAACAAGTGATCCCAGATCGAGCATCGTCACACGGCTGCAATTGGCCGGACGCTACCCAAGTGAAAATCCTTGAAGCCTGGCGAAGCGGTTACTATCAAGTTCAACTGACAGTGCAGAAGGATGATAAGAAAGCAGAGTCGACGGCGTTTTTTATCTTGCGTGCGGCCAAGCCTGGCGAGAAGTCAAAGATGTTGTTGCAGTGCTCAACGAATACTTACAACGCCTACACCAACTGGGGCGGACATAGTCTGTATGCTTTTCACGATCGTGATGGAGTCCAAGGGCATCGTGTGTCTTTTAATCGCCCACAGCAATCGCAGTTCGAGAACTGGGAAGGTCCGTTTGTCCGCTGGGCGGAGAGCAATGGCTTTGTGCTTGAATACGCAGCGAACAGCGACCTAGAATTTCATCCAGAATTGCTGAAACAATACAAGTTGGTGCTAAGCGTGGGGCACGACGAGTATTGGTCGACACCGATGCGCGACAACTTAGAAAAGTTTATCGGCGATGGTGGGAACGTGGCGTTTTTTAGCGGCAATACTTGCTGCTGGCAAGTTCGTAGCGAGGAGGATGGTCGAGCACTTACTTGCTGGAAGCAGTGGTTCAATGTCGATCCGATGTACCGGACTGATAAAGAGAACTTGCTGAGTACGCTGTGGAGTCATCATTTGGTGAAGCGACCGGAGAATCAATTGACGGGCGTCGGGTTTTTGTGGGGAGGATACCATCGAAGTCATGGCCAGTTCATGGATGGTCCGGCTTCGTATGAAGTCCATCGACCTGACCACTGGTTGTTCGCCGGCACAAATCTGAAACAAGGCGATCGATTCGGCGGAAAGGATACCATCGTTGGGTATGAGTGTGATGGTTGCGAGATGAAGTGGGTGGACGGTTTGCCTGCGCCGACTGGTAGTGACGGCACACCGAAGGATTTTGTAGTACTGGGAAGTTGCCCGGCGCGATGGGCTCCTGATGACGCCTTTTTTTATGAACGATTTCCGAAAGATCGCGAAGGCGCGTCCGTGTTGGGTACTTACACACGCGGTGGGACGGTGGTGACAACCGGCAGCACCGATTGGGCTCACGGACTGCGCGGCAAGGATCCTGCCGTTATGCAGATAACAAAGAACTTTCTTGAAAAACTGGGAAAGTAATGTCCACTTGGCTGATTTTGGTTCCGACTGCCGCAGAATTGCAGCACTTGCCCATGCAATTCCTAAACGTGATCGAGCGTAAGGGTGGTGCCATTGAGCTTTGCGGGTTCGGACCCATCGTCGCAGCAGCCCGGGCGGCTAGTCTAGTTGTCGCTCATCAGCCGCAACAAGTCGTGCTGTGCGGCATCGCCGGTTCACTGGGAGAATCGTTGCAACTTGCGAGCGCTTATCGTTTTGATTCAGTCGCCTGTTATGGAATTGGAGTCGGTTGCGGTCAGAATTTTAAGTCTGCGGCGAGTGTTGGATGGCGTCAGTGGCCAGGCGAGGGCGCTAGTCAGGCCGCGAGTGCTCCGATTGGGGACGTGATAGAACTGTGCAAACTCGGAAGCTCGACAGAACAGCGGTTGCTGCTAACCGCTTGCGCGGCTTCGCAGGACGATGATGATGTTGTTCTGAAACGAGCTTTATATCCTTATGCTGTAGCCGAAGATATGGAAGGCTTCGCAGTAGCTGCCGCATGTCAGCTTGCAGGCGTGCCCGTTAGTGTTGTACGCGGTATCAGCAATCGCGCCGGTGATCGAGAGCACGTTCATTGGAAGATCGCTGAAGCCATGGTTGCAGCTTCGGAATTAGTAGAAGAGATAATCGAGTTATGAGTCACGCGATTCGGTTGGGCATTTCCACTTGTCCGAATGACACTTTTGCTTTTCATGCGTTGATGAAGCGCTTGGTCGATTGGCGAGGTATTGAATTTCAGGTCGAGTTGCTTGACATTCAGGAACTCAACGAACGTTTGTTTCGCGGGGAATTTGATGTAGCGAAAGCCAGCTTTCATGCGGCACTTCGGTTGGCTGACCGCATGCTTGTGCTGCCCAGTGGATCAGCGCTCGGGTTTGGAGTCGGACCACTGCTGTTAGCTGCATCAGCGAACACGCGACCGATGTCCGCCGAGCAAGTGACGCTTTGTCCTGGCGAGCTGACGACGGCGGCGTTGTTATTTCAGTTGTTCTATCCGCATACGACGCGGATAAAACACACCTTGTTTTCTGCGATCATGCCTGAACTGCATGAACATCGCGCCGATTTTGGAGTCTGCATTCACGAAGGGCGTTTTACTTGGCAAGCGGAGGGGTTGAGCTTAGTTGAAGATCTTGGGACTCGTTGGGAATCTGAAACGCATTGCCCATTGCCGTTAGGTGGTATTCTTGGGGCGACTGCCTTGGGCAACAATCTACTGTCGACAATACAAGCGGTGATTCATGATTCACTGCAGTACTCGCTGGCAAATCGCGACGCCCCTCTGCCCACGATGCGGAGGTACGCTCAAGATTTCGACGACCGAGTACTAATGCAACACGTCGAGCTGTACGTGAATGACTGGACGGTTGACTTAGGCGAAATCGGTCGTGGCGCGTTGAGCGAGTTATCGAAGCGTGCCGAATTCATTGGACTAGTTGGTTCTTCGATGCATACGCTGCGGGTACTGGAGAGTTGAAATCGCCAGGCGATTGATTTTCACCCGGAATTAGCGGACTTCACCTAGGAAGTTGTATCACCATGGACTTTACGTTTTGTCTAAAGAATAAAATCGTTTGTGTCTAAACTATGCAAAATAGGCGACCGGTTTTTCGAATGCTGTTAACCAGATCAGCATGGTGTGTTACGCGTCCGCTTCGTT
The DNA here is from genome assembly GCA_031398555.1 of Planctomycetia bacterium. GTDB lineage: Bacteria > Planctomycetota > Planctomycetia > Pirellulales > Pirellulaceae > Aureliella. The sequence continues at coordinate 2,962 of JANNNN010001142.1, forward strand.
CCTTCGCGGTGTAGTGTGTTATTGTAGATTTGTCTCGACTTGAGTCTGTTCTCGAGTCAAAGGTGCCCGCTGCACACACCTTACTAGCGCACCTGCGTCATGGTCCATGACAAAGGTGCTTTGAAGTATGCCGCTTTTGGGTGTCAAAAATCAACGAACAAGAAATGTCAAATCATAAAAAGAGCCGAGAGAGACCCATACACACGCTTGCACCCGGCATTTATTTTCGGCTAGGACTTAAATCGACGAACGTGACGATTGAAGGATTGCCAACTGGAGCGTAGTGGCCTGTAAACTTGAGGCTGCCGGACTGGCGATTGACTTCAAAGACGGCGATGTTGTCGCCGCGTTGGTTGCAGCAATAAAGAAAACGACCGGTTGGATCGACGTTGAAACTGCGAGGATAATTGCCCCGCGTCCACTCGTCTCCAACGTGCGTCAGTTCACCATTTGAGCCCACGCTAAAGATGCCGATACTGTCATGCAATCGATTACCTGCATATACAAATTTGCCATCAGAAGAGACTATTATTTCCGAGCAGAAATTGCTGCCAGCAAACCCTGGTGGCAACGTCGAGATAGTTTGCCGAGAAGTCAGTTTCCCCGTCTGCCCATCGTAGTCGAACAGGACAATCGTCGAGCCTTCCTCTTGGATGGAATAGAACCAGCGATGATTGGGATGGAAGTGGAAATGCCGTGGTCCATCGCCTGGCGGTAAAGTAACAGTGTGATGTTCGCTTGGGCTTAGCTTACCAGTCTGGTCGTCGAATTTCCAGACAAAGATTTGGTCCAAACCTAGATCGACATGCAAAACAAATCGTCCGGACGGATCCGACTCGATCATGTGTGCATGAGTGCGATCATGGCCACTAATTGCAAAACTGCCCGGCGGAGCATGCTCGGCTTTTGTAGGCCCTATCTTGCCTTCATCGTTCTTTACATCCGTCGCGTCCCCCAAACGCCCATCAGCTTGGAACGGCAGCACCGAGACTGAACCTCCGAAGTAATTCGCGACTAACAGATAACGGCCTGACGGATGGATGCTTACATAGGTAGGGCCAGCTCCACCTGAATTCACCGTGTTCAGCAATTTCAACTGACCGTTTGAACGATCGATCTCGAACGCGCTGATACTGCCATACTTCGCTTCACCGACACGATCGGTTTCATTGGCTGAGTAGAGTCGCGTACCGGTAGCATTCACCGCTAAGCAACTGGGGCTGGTTCCGAGTTCATAGACGCCCGCTTCTTTGATCGCGCCCGTGGTACGATCGACTTCGAACAAGTGTATTCCGCGCCCGTTGCCAGGAGGCAGATCGACTTGAGTTGGCAATGTATCGCGCAGCGGTGAACTGAATGTGCCGACGTAAGCGATAAGTTTACCGTTACTATCGCTCGCTTGTGCACTCGCTTTCTGTAAGATTAGTGGCACTGCAGTAGCGATGGCGATCGATGATTTGAGGAACGAGCGACGCGGTGTTGGATGATTGATCATGTTGTTTGTGTTCGAGTTGAGTTTGTTCGATCGAATCGGAAGCTTGCCCGGTTCCTTACGAAACCAGCTACTTTTGCTTTGTGGCGAACAGTTCGTTGAAGAACGATTGCATGGCTGACCACGAGCGCTTGTCGGCGGCTTCGTTGTAAGCTGCTCCGCGAGAATTGTCGTTGCCAGCCATGGGCTGCGTGAACGAATGGACTGCGCCCGAGTAACTGATCATCTGCCAGTCGACTTTGGCAGCGTTGACTTCGGCTTGAAATGCAGCTATGTCGGCGGCGGGCACGAACGGATCATCGGCGCCGTGGCAGATCAGCAACTTGGCTTTGATGTTCTTGCCATCAGACGGTGTGGGCGAATCCAAACCTCCGTGAAAACTGACGACACCTTTGATCTCGGCTCCACTGCGAGCTAGTTCGATGGCGCCCGTTCCGCCGAAGCAATAACCGATGGCAGCGATGTGATCTTTAGCAACATCCTCGTGGGCTCGCAGTTGAGCCAAGCCGAGGTTCAGGCGACGGCGGTAGGTTGCGCGATCCTTCTTGTAAACGCCAGACTGCTTGGCAGCATCCTGAGGGTTCGTGGGGCGAATGCCCTTTCCAAAGATGTCAAGCGCGAAAGCCACATAGCCAAGCTCTGCTAACTGCTTGCAGCGTCCTTGCTCGTATTCGGTTAAACCCATCCATTGATGAACGACTAGTACGCCGGGCATCGCCTTGCCCGGCGATTTGTCGGCCGCAGCGGGATCCCATGCGACAAAGCCTTCGAGGACCGTGTCGCCATCTTTGTATTCGACAACTTTTGTTTTGACTTCAGCGGATGCTGAGTGGACGAGGGCTAGTATAAACGCCAACACTATTGCATATTTCACGATTGTGTTCCTTTATGCTTGAGTATCTTGAGTATTGAGTATCTTGAGTATCTTGTGCTTGAGTA
>JANNNN010000373.1:0-6311 GCA_031398555.1 Planctomycetia bacterium
CCCGCAAAGCACATCCGCGCCGACCCAAGAGTACAAAGTTCATGAAAAAGAAAATCGCTGACGGAGCTTCAGAGCCAAATAATCCCCACCAACAGCCATAAAGTAGATGGCATTGGGCGTTAGCCTCCGGTTGGAGACGTAACCGGAGGCTAACGCCTTCCGGCTGATAAGACTTAACCAACGTATCGACCGCTATCGTAAGCGGGACGCTCTCGTTAGCGTCCGGTTGTGGCTGAAAGCCCTCGGCTAACGTAACCTACAGCACAATACGTTTGCTGCCGGATCATCGAGGGTTTGCGAACGAATTGTGAAGCACTCGCCATAGACAAACTCCCGCGACTTCACGGCCTGGACATCAAGTAGATTGACGCCGTGCAAATTTTCAGGAGCTGGCAAACCGAGCGCTGTAAGTATTGTGGGCAGCAAGTCGATCGACGATGCCAAGGACTCGCTTTTTGCAGGTGCCACTCGGCCTGGCCAACGCACCATAATCGGAGTGCGATGACCGGCATCAAAGGGTGTCGTCGTGTTGCGAGGAGCGAAACCCGCATTGGTTTCCGACTGCACCCAGCCACTGTCAGTTGCATAGATCACGATCGTGTTCTGGGCTAGACCTTCGCGATCCAGATAGCCGAGCAACTGACCGCAGGTTTCATCGAACCATTCGCACATGGCCCAGTAACGAGCGACATGGGGCCCGTCAAACGCAAAGGTCTACTGCTCCTCCGAAATCAACTGCAGAGCGTCGACGATGACAAAGCCTACGGTTTGATGGTTGCTTATGGTGATGGCCGTCTCAACTCCGCTTTCCAGTTGCACGTTGCCAACAGACTTGAAACGCTGGCCCGAAGGCAGTGGCTGAGTTTGATCCACGGTAAAATGCTTTTTGTGAGAACCGCTTGTGACGATCACGGGAACATTTGTAGCGCGGGTCTCGTGTGCCGAGTAGCTCATCAACAATTGATAGGCACCTGATTTCGGCACCTTGATTTGAAACGTAGCGGTCGCACTACCGTCGCCTTCTGTTTTGTCGCTTGGCACGCCGCTGAAGACATAGCCGCTTCCGACGTGCGGTTTGAAATTTGCCGAATGGGACCACTTGCCCGTCAACTTCGCACTTGCATCATCGAGTACTATTCCCGGCAGCGTCTTTGCGTCAATGAAACCGCTTGCTGATGGCGATTTTGAGACGTCTGGCAATTCCAGAACCTGCTTCTGAGCCAGTAATCGCTCGCGAAGTTTTGGATACGGCAGCCCGTGTACAGGCGCATCCGTATGGGCTGCAATTGCTGCGGCGATTCCCGCGCTTTGCCCGATGATCATCCAGGTTCCTTCGATCCGCAGAGACGAAATGCCGACGTGCGTGCACGACAGAGCCACCGGAACAACCAGGTTGTCGCACTGCTCAAGTTTGGGAACGATTGAGCGATACGGGACGTGGTAAGCGTAGCCCTGCTTAGGATTGGCGCGCCTTACCGGGAAGATCGTCCCCTCATTGATAACGTCCCCGCCTTTCAGAGCGATGCGCTGACAGTCATGGGAGTCGATCGGGAACGATGAGATTGCAATCGGGTCATCCTTCTCTGGCGTTTCGAGTATGTCCTTCTGGCTGATGACATACATCCCTTTCATTCTTCGCGACTCGCGGACGTATAGCGCGGGCGAGAAGTGGTCGTAACTCGCGAACTCGTCTTTGCACAACCCAAGCTTGGAATACCCCTCGCGAATGCTTGCGGGGACGGACTGATCAGTCGTGAGGAAATGGATCAACTCGAGCGTGAATTGTTTATGTTTTTCCCAGATCTTCTTCCGTCCTTCTTCGTCGGCCGAATGCCACTCCTTTCCACCGCCGATCAAGCCCATTGAGAACTGCCCGCCGATCGAGTTGTTGCCGTCAAGCTTGTTGCCGGGCAAAGGGTAAAGGTCAAAGCCGACACGTTTTTCTCCCGACGTCAAAGCGCGCCGGACGATCTCGAACACGGCCGGATCATAATTGGCCGGCTCGGGCATTGGCACGCGGTTGTCTGGAGCCTCGGTCAGACACAGCCGGAAGCTGTAAGTCATAACGTTCTTGTCACCGGCTTCCTCTGGCCCAGCCTCATCGGTTGTGAGCAGGGGCAACAGCTCGCCTTTCTCGTCGAAGCCGTTGATATTCATCTTCTTTTTTGGATACTGCTTTCCGGCCAGCGACTCGCCGTATTCCTCACGGCCTTCACGACCGATTGTCCAATCTACACCCGCGGCCGCCATGAGGTCGCCTTCATAGGTGCCGTCAATAAAGACCCTAGCAGCAAAGGCTCCGTTCTTGGTAATCAGCGACGTGATCCGTGGGCCGTCTTTCATGACCGATTCTAGATAGCGATTGGTTAGTACCTTCACACCAGCCTCGTCGAGCATCTGCATCGTCACTCGCATGGCGACCTGCGGCTCGAAGGTCCATAGAGCCTGGTCCTTCACCGACGGCTCGTAGGGAGCCTTAAGCCGACGGCTTGTGTAATCCTTGACCACGCGAGTGTGCCATTCATCGAACAGGCCCATCGCCGTACGGCGGACCATCTGGTTGGAGTCGCAGTGGCTCAACCCGCCGGTACTCATCCCGCCGACATGATCGCTCGGTTCCAGCAAAATCACCGAAGCCCCTTCGCGAGCAGCGGCGATGGCGGCACAGAACCCGCCAGGCGTCGAACCATAGACAATGACATCGGCATTGTTTTCGGCCATTACTTTCTGACCTATGCTCGCGATCAAAGCCATCGTAATCAGGAAGCGTCGAATCAAGGGTGTCATACGCAATTGCGTCATCCATCAAGAGCGCTTTGCTTGCACCAAAACTCTTCAGTCTCTGGGCTTGCGAGCGGCTAGGGTATATTCTTAATGACCACGGTATTTCCGCCATCGATTGTATCCTAAGGCAGGATCTTTTGCTTGGTTGAAGCCGAACAAACACTCGCGACGTAAAACGGCGCTGCCCCAGGTGATCAATGGCGAAGCTTGGATCGGTCTTCAACCGCCGCACCATCACCGCCTCCAGTTGCTTGCGATGTGGAATCAACGTCTTGAAGTTATCATGCGCTGGTCTTACTTCGCTGGTGCAGTCTGCGCGCTGCGGCGTTATAATAAAAGTCATCCCGCCTCATTACCCATCTACGTTTGTAAAGCTTGCAGATGTTTTCAATCTATGGAAGACCGCAGCGATTGTGTTCTGGTTGGACACGACGCGAACTCTTGACCGTGGGAGGCTTGGGATTGGGAGGCTTGGCGTTGCCCGATCTGTTACGAGCTGAAGACGCCAGCGGCATTCACAACTCCCGCAAGGCTATCATCATGATCTACCTGTGCGGTGCTCCCCCACATCAAGACATGTATGATTTGAAAATGGAGGCGCCTTCCGAAATTCGCGGTGAATTTCGACCTATCGCCACGAATGTGGCTGGTATTCAAATATGTGAACACTTGCCGCGGTTGGCCAAAATTATGGACAAGCTTGTGCCACTGCGTTCGGTATACGGTTCACCGGATGGCGATCATGATTCTTTCATTTGCTACACCGGCCGCTCAAAACGCCAGCAGGCACCCGGCGGTTGGCCTTCAATGGGTTCTACATTGGCCAGACTCCAAGGTCAACGAAGTCCGGAAGTGCCGGCGTTTATCGGCTTGTGCCCCAAGACCGGGCATCCTCCCTATGGATCGCCAGGCCACCCCGGATTTTTAGGAGTGGCAAACAGCGCATTCCGCCCCAACGGAGAGTCGATGGAGGACATGCGATTGCAGGGTATATCCGTTGATCGCCTAGCCGACCGGCGTCAACTGTTGAGTTCATTGGATCGCATGCGTCGCGACGTCGATGTGAAAGGATCTATGAACGGTTTGGATTCGTTCCAACAGCAAGCATTGAATCTGTTGACTTCTAGTCGTTTGCATGAGGCCTTAGACTTGTCACAAGAAGACGCGGCAACACGGGAGCGCTACGGCAAAGGCGACACAAAGAACTATGGTGACGGAGCCCCACGAAATCTCGAGCACTTCCTTATGGCACGCCGTTTGGTCGAAGCGGGCGCTCGATGCGTTACGTTGAATTTTGGGCGTTGGGACTTTCATAGCAATAATTTCTCCGAGTTCAAGAACACCCACGCGCCGCAATTCGACCAAGGGATGAGTGCCCTGGTGGAAGATCTCCATGCACGAGGCTTAGACAAGGACGTGTCGGTAGTGGCCTGGGGAGAGTTCGGTCGCACACCGATTATTAACAAGGACGCGGGACGTGACCATTGGCCGCGCGTTGGTGGAGGATTACTTGCAGGAGGCGGCATGCGGACCGGTCAAGTCATCGGTGCGACGGATCGTCTGGGGGGTGAGATTGCTAATCGTCCGGTGCATTTTGGTGAAGTCTTCGCGACATTGTATCAACGACTGGGACTCAATCCCTTGACAACTACTGTCAGTGATCCGACCGGTCGTCCTCACTACTTGGTCGATGGGCACACGCCTCTCCCCGAGTTAGTTTGATCACGATGATTTTTCGGTGGGGGCGTCGATGAGTTACGGTCACTCCAGCGATTTCGCATGATTTACAAATTTGACTTACAATTCACAATCAGTTACCATCGAACGAGCCTGAGGCGTTGCAATGCCGATTTTCCGATCCCGGCGAGCCTTAACTCCATGCTTCTCAACACATCAATTCTCCGCCAAGACGTCTGTCGACTAATTGCTCGCGCAACGATGCTTGCTGTGTTTTTTCTTGCAGTTGGGCTGGTTTGGGGACCCAATGCACAGGCGGCAGGTTGCTTTCATCGTTTCGAAAATGCAGGGAACGGATTGGATCCATTTGGGAAACCGTTGGCACACAATGTTCAAAAAGTCTACAGCGGCGGTGAATTTAAGTACTACGTTTTGCCGCTTAGTAAACCCTGCAAGGGTCCAATTTGTCGAGGCGTACCTCCGATGAACGTCGCGTCGGTACCACCAGTTATTGCTAATAACCGTTTCGATTTGACATTTTTTATAGACACCTCAATTGCTGCTCAGTCGCACTATTGCAACCATTCAATGTTTTGGTTAGCGATACGGCCAATCTCTAAAGTGCGGGATGGTCTTTTGAGACCACCAACCTCTTAAGTGCACTCGCACTATCGATCGGGAATTCCGAATCCCGTGTCAATTATACCTGATTGAAGTTGCTGCCTTGAATAGCTGGGTTTTGCTAGGTCTGCAATGAACCCAAGTGACATTATCCTGGGGGCCCTATTCAGCTGTTACGAGATGCAAATTACGCCGTTGCATCGATATAATTTTGTATCGTTTGTTTTCACTCATGCGATTTGCCTATTTTTGACCTTTCGATTCCATCTTCTTATAGCAAAATAAACAAGGACATTTTCAATGAACCGATTTACAATTTCACGTTGGGATCGCAGTGGCTTTACGCTCGTAGAGCTGCTGGTTGTGATAGCCATCATCGGTCTTTTGGTCGGATTGCTTTTGCCAGCAGTCCAAGCTGCGCGTGAAGCGGCTCGACGAATGCAGTGCAGCAACAATCTCAAGCAGATAGGCTTGGCACTTCATAATTACGTTGGCGCTCACAAGGTGTTTCCATTCGGCAAAGGACCGAGCTATCCGGGAGCACCTGTATATGCACGGTGGTCTCAACATGCATTGATACTTCCATTTCTTGAACAAACAGCTCTTTATAACTCGCTCGACTTCAGGTTTCCGCCCGAGACGCCAGGGATGGGTGGTGTGGTGGCGTTTATGCCCGCCTACAGTAATGCCTCCGGAGTTAATTCCGCGAGCAGTCGCACTCCAGTTCCCGGATTTTTCTGCCCTTCCGATGCGTCGCCTTCAGACGTATGGCAGGCACAGAACAACTACGTGGGCAATCAAGGCGGTTGGTTGTGTGATCGTGGCGACCAACCTGCATTGTCAACTGACACGTCTCCTAGTGAAACGCAGACTGGCGTGTTTTATTATTTAAGCAAGGTTCGACCTGCGGATATTGTTGACGGCCTTTCGAACACATTGTTTTTCAGTGAAAAGATCCGCGGTCAAGGGACACCAAATCCAAAAACCGATCTCTTTATTATTCCGACTCAAGCATCATTGCTCGCGACATTTACAACTTGCTCAAACCTCAATACCAGCACAGCAACACCACTCTCAAGCAAGTGGGGATATAGTTGGGTCATGGGGGAGAACTGCTGTACGCAGTACAATCATGTCGCGACACCCAACAAGAACTCTTGTGGTGGAACCGGCTTCACAGGTACGATGACGAACATGGCCATGCAAATATCGGCAGCCAGTCGACATAC
>JANNNN010000374.1:0-4788 GCA_031398555.1 Planctomycetia bacterium
CCTTCCGGCTGATAAGACTAAACCAACGTAACGACCATTAACGTAAGCGGGACGCTCTCTAACGCGTTCCGGCTGATAACACCTACCCCAAAGCTAAATTGTGTTGAAGCACTAGCACTTAGGGATTATTCACGAGCACTTGTCCGATCGGTTGCAGATCTGGCCAATAACCGAGTACGTAAGTGTTTCGACCATCTTCAACTCGGACCGTACAGGAGGTTGGGCGACCGCACGGACGCTCGTTAACGACAGGTTCCAAGTCGAGTGTATGCGCACCGCTGGGTAGTTCGAGTCTTAAAACTTGTATCTCGCGCGGCAGCAGTCCCCAGCAGCGAGTGTCGGCCGATTCTGTGGCTTCCCACGCAACGCCCAGTCCATCCATGGCCAGTGAAGCGATCGGCGCGGCGTTCAGTGAATCCTTGGCAACGTACATCGCGCCTTTCTTGATGACTCGCCGCGCGACCGAACGAGCCATGATCTCGGGCAACTTGGCATTGAAGGTCTGGTGAGCCAGCGCGTGGAGATCCGTCAGCGGCAAGGTCGTGCTCGTTGCGACACCGTCGACACGCACACCAATGACATCGAATGGCATCGGTGAACTGACAATCGCAGGAACTTTAATCGGTGCTAATGTAGGTGGAACACTGTACTGTCCAATAGCTGAAACGATGCGATCAGCGATCAGTAATGCATCACTGGTGGCTTGGGCTGCGACTTCTGTTTTGTAAGGACCGCGGCCAATCATACTTAGCACATACACCACGCCGTGGCCCGGATTGCTGTGGACACCAGTCGTCACGCGCTCAATGTCGGCGAGAACAAACGGAGCACCTGGCAACAGCGATTCAGTCGTCTGATAAGCTCTAAGCGCATCGTCGTAGTTTGACAACGTTGCTTCGCGGAGAACGCCACGCATATAAGGCGCGATAGGTGGGACATGATAAGACTCAAGTACGCCGTCGCCCCATTTCGCTTTGGCTTTCTCGCGTAGGTCCTCGGTCTTGTCGATCGCCTGCAACGTATAACTTTCGGCGTCGACTCCATCTTGCATCAAACTGGAGATGGTAAGAAAGACACGCAAAAGGAGTTTTTCATAGTCTTCGCCACTGTAGGCTTTGCGTTGATCGTCAGTGATCAGCGAAGTAGTCGACTCGAGGATGCTATCTTGTTCAAGATGATCCCAGCGGTCGCGAATATCGCGGAGACGCTGTTCACAAGCCCGAGGTTGCCCGCTGACGAGTTCAATCATGGCTAGATCGAGCTGGACGACCGAACTATCGCTGCGGCGTTTCTTTTCGGACAACTTATCGAATTGCTCATGCGCCTGATCGAGCTGATTGGAATAGAACAGCTGCCGCGGTTGTTGAAGGCGATGTGCGTGCGTGGAGCACCCGCAGCTCGCGATCACTCCGAGAATTAAAGCGAGACAACCGGCTGCAACCGGACAACCTGTGGCGGGCACTGCAATTACTTCCAAGCCTTCAACGGGTTGTAGTTGATGGCCTTACCCAAGTAAGACGCGTGATAGCCCTTGCTGATCGATGCTTGCTCTTTGATCGCGTCAGCATTGTGAGTGTTGATCAGCTCAAGGGTTAGCAGATAATCTCGTTGGGAAGACTTGTTGCGTTCGGTCGTACCGCTGGTCAGCTTTGCATACAGCAAGTAATCAACCGGTTGGCCATCGCGCTGCAGCACGGAGCAGAACAAAGCCATGTTGTCCGGTATGACCAACGCATCTGGACGTAACCGCGTTTGCTGAAGTCCGGCTTCCACTACGCGGCGACTGATCGAGCGAAATGAATCTGCGCCGCTGATCTTGGCATCGATCTGTTCATAAATCTGATCTTTGAAATCTCCCAGCTCTTCGGCGCTCTTGTTTTCTACTCCGACGAAACAGATGACAGGCTTCATAGGCATGCCATCTGGACTCACCAGTCCGTGCTGGCCGGATACTTCTATTCTGCCCAGCAGTTTTGCGACAGTTTCGTCGATCAATGGGTTGAAGACCTCCGCACCTGCGGTATGGCTCCCGACCAAATCGGGTTGACCGTTTTTAATCAAGTGCCCGTATTGATAGCCTCGGCATCCGAGCGTAATGCCAGCCAATGCCAATGCACTCAGACAAAGCGCGGATGCTTGCGAAATGTTAAGCGGGCTGAAACGTGTTGGGAAGGAGCGAGCCATCCATGGTTCTCCGAAAATTGATCTAGCGAGATAGTCGAGTCATCTGTACTCGAATTCAGGCTCTGCTGGCAAGTAGAACAATTGAGAAGGGTTTTGCTATCATTTGTTCTCTCGTGCCACGAGACATCCATGGTAAAATCGGCATTGTTCTATAGTGTTATGCACTGAACACGCCGTATGTCGATGGAATCGTCGCAGATTGTTATGCTATCGAGCTGCGTTTTAGTCTAGCTGCGTTTTAGTTCTTGTTGACGTAACAAACCCGAAGCGTAAGCGAGGGGAACCCGCTCTGAAAGTTTGCATACTCCGATTACGATACACATTAAGTCGAATGCGCCTTCTCCCTCGCTAACTCATTCGCGTAAGCTAAACCCCCTCCTCACCCCAAGAAACAGACTTCAAGAATGAAACCGGTAGTTCAAATTTCGCTCGATGTGACTACGATTGAGGAAGCTGTCGAAACCGCTGAGATGGCCCTGCGAGCTGGTGTGGATTGGTTGGAAGCAGGCACGCCGCTGATCCTGGCTGAAGGCCTGCAAGCGGTTCGCGAGTTGCGAGCTCGATTCCCGGAGACGCCGATCATCGCCGACTTGAAGACTATGGACGGTGGTTACCTCGAAGCCGAAATGATGGGTAAAGCTGGTGCGAATTTCGTCGTCGTGATGGCTCGCGCGCATGCGGAGACGCTCCGAGTTGTCTGTCAGGCAGGTCGCGATTATGGAATCGGCGTGATGGGCGATAACTTGGGCTGCCCCGACATGGTCGCTGGCGCGCGGTTGTTGGAGGAACTGGGCTGCGGCGTAGTGATTCACCATATTGGCTACGACGAACGCCGCGGAATCGCAGCCCGAGGCGAGAAGGCTCCGACACCCCTCGATCAACTGCGCGAAGTCGTTGACGCGGTCTCCGTCCCTGTTCAAGCCGTGGGTGGCCTATCGATCGATCAAGCCATTCAAACACCCAGTTTCGGTGCGCCACTAGTGGTTATCGGCGCCCCTCTGGCGATCAACCCCGATCGTTTCCAGCGGGCTGGCGGTGACCTCGAAATGGTCCTCAAGCAAATATGTGACGAAGTGCATCGTTATGGTGATGTTGCTGTGAAGACCGACTTCACCGTTCCCTGGCCTAACAAATATTAATTGGGGAGGACAACGCTCCCAATGTCACTCACTTTGTAGCGGAACCGGCGCGAGCCGTCCGGTGAATGCCTTGATTTGATTGAAAAACCGGGCGGCTCGCGCCGACACCGCTACAAAACAAACACAAAGTGAGTGACATTGGGCGACGCTCCCGCGGAGCCTTTCAGCTAAGCATATGCGAATGAGAAATACTCGGCAGGAGCCTCGCCCTCCCGAACACCGTCCCTTCAACCAACGATAAGTAATTAACCATGGCAACGGCCCTTCAACCTGCAGTAGTCAATTTCTCTCGCGATCCGCATTCTGTTGAATTGCGCGAGATCCCGGTCCCAACCATTGGACCTGACGATGTCTTGCTGGAAGTTTCCGCAGTGGGCGTTTGCGGCAGCGATTTGCATCAGTGGACCAGCCAGCATAGTTGGCCGGTCAACTATCCAGTAACGCTCGGCCATGAGTTCGCAGGCCGAGTTTGTCAAACGGGCGCGAATGTAAAAAACTACCGCGAAGGAGATCGGGTTTGCAGTGAGACCGCGGCGGTGATCGATCCCGACAGTCCCATGACTCGTATCGGTCGATACAACCTTGATCCGAATCGCAAAGGCTTTGGATACGGAGTCGATGGCGCGATGACACAAAAAGTGCGAGTGCCATCGCGTTGCTTACATCGAGTGCCCGATAATTTGCCGCTGCGATTGGCTGCGTTGACCGAACCTTGTTGCGTCGCGTTTAGCGCGGTTGCAACCAATGTGACCGTGCTGCCTGGCGATCGCATTTTGGTACTAGGTCCTGGTCCGATCGGACTTTTATGTGGAGCGATGGCGAGGCTGCGCGGAGCAGAAGTTGCCGTTGCAGGTCTACCGCGCGACGCGGAGCGATTGGAGCTAGCCAAGCAACTCGGTTGCCAAGCAATCGACATTTCCACTGCCGCCGACTGGGCGAACGAGCGCGATGGTCTGGGCTGTGAAGGTGTCGTCGATGAGGGCGGAGTCTCAGCATCTCTGAAGATCGCTATCGATGTTGTTCGTCCAGCAGGTTGGATCAGTAAAGTCGGCTGGGGACGTGATCCCGTTGGTTTTTCGCTCGACCCAATCGTGCAGAAGAACGTCCAGCTTCAAGGGAGTTTTTCTCATACCTGGGCGATTTGGGAACGCGTGCTGGCTCTGCTAAGTAGCAAAGCGTTGGCTGCCGACAAGATCATCGGTGGTGTCTGGACGCTTGAAAAGTGGGAAGACGCTTTTGAAACCATGCACTCTGGCAAGATCGTTAAGTCGGTACTCGAAGTGCGTCCCGAAGTTTGATTTTTTTGGGTTCCCATTTCCTTACTAAAGCAAAGCGTAAGCGAGGGGAACCCGCTCTGAATGTCTTACTAACCCGACCCAGCCCTACGGACTGGCTAGGCAAATTGATGGACCTTCGGTCCAAAATACAAAGATCGGAAAGTCGGCATATAATTAAACCCATTGCC
>JANNNN010001203.1:0-3872 GCA_031398555.1 Planctomycetia bacterium
CCGACGCTTCATCCGTAGGCGGAGTGTGGCGACTTTCTTCAGGGAGCAAGACATGTTGCTTCACATCGCCTGTAACGGGATCGACCACCACGAGTTCATTGGTTTTACCAGCAACCAGCAACAGTTTCCCATCCGGCGAAAGAGCGAGCGCCTGCGGCCGCATTCCGGCCAATTCAACTTGTTTGCCAAACGGCGTCAGCACTTGATTGACTGGCGTCACGATCACATCATCGCGCCAACGGCCAACTTGGTAATCGAGTTCATCTGGCCGTGGTGATGCCTCTTGAGCGAAAGCGTTTTGAACTAACAATACGGAAACGATTGCGAGGCAAAGTTGCTGTTTCATGTATTCCTCTGGATGGTTTTCGAATGCGTTCCAGTTTTAGGCTCACATCGAAATTATAGCTTACACGGTGCGATTCGTGCCCCCACGGCCATAAATGGGCTTGCTGACCAGAATCCACCTTAAGCACGAGTGGAAGAATAGGTTAGCACATCTCAGTGTTGACATATTGCTAACGTTTTTTCGACCAAGGGAACTTGTAGATACAACTCTCATTTCTGTGTGTAGTGCGCGTGGACACACATTTAATCAAGCCTGCTCGAAGACGCTATTTCCAGCACAAACGATAGCTTAAATGCATATCCTGACCGCGCACTTGATGCTGGACGAGCTGGATCTCGGGGCCGTCGTTTACTGTTTCTAAGCCCAGACCGGCTAAGGGAGATGGCGAAGATTTTCCACCAATTAACTTTGGTGCCACGAAAACCTCACATTGATCCATCTGGTGAAGGTCAAACAAACTGCCGAGCAATTCTTCGCCCCCTTCAACCAGCATATTGGTGACGCTTGCCTGCTGTGCGAGCATTTCGAACATTTCGACAAGTCGCTGCTGCCGATCGTCGCTTGAGCTTATCCAGATTCTGCAACCCAGCGACTCAAGCTTTGCCGCATTGCCGGCGTTGGCGTTCGGGCCGGCGCAAATCAACAAGGGGACCAAGCGAGCGGTTTGCGCCAATTGGCTGGTAGGTGGTAGACGCAGTCGGGAGTCAACTACGACGCGCAGAGCTTGCCGCAGACCGGTGGGTCGTGCGGTTAACAGCGGATCGTCGGCGAGGGCGGTTCCAATACCGACGGCAATCGCGTCCACGCGTCCGCGCAATTCGTGAACCCACTGACGGCTCGACTCGCCCGATATCCATTGACTGTGCCCAGTCCGAGTTGCGATCCTTCCATCGAGACTCATAGCCCACTTAGCGATAACCCACGGCTTGCCGGTTTTAATACGTTTGAAGTAAGGAGCGTTTAACTCTCGGGCCTCGGCTTCTAACAGGCCGACGTCAACTTCGATTCCCGCTGCACGAAGCTTTGCTAGCCCACCACCATCGACGACCGCATGAGGGTCGCGAGATGCAGCCACAACGCGTGCTACTTTGGCGGCAATCACTGCGTCGGTACAGGGTGGCGTCTTTCCGAAATGGCAGCAGGGCTCAAGAGTTACGTAAGCGGTTGCCCCTGCGACATTCTTCCCCATCGAGTCCAAGATCGCTTCGATTTCTGCGTGCGGTCCACCAAATTTTTTGTGATAGCCCGCGCCGATCTGTTTGTTTTCTTTCACTAAAACGCAGCCCACCATCGGATTCGGCTCGACCAAGCCTAAGCCTAGGGCCGCTAGTCGCAATGCTTCGCGCATCCAAAGTTGATCGACTTGAGAAAATTCCGGCATGAAATCGTTCAGTGTCCCGTGAAGTGGCCAATTTAAGTTATCAATCGGACCTGGCGTTATCCGATGTCAAATGACGCCATCGCCGATGGATGGGTATTGTAATCAAGTTATCAAAGCCGATACTGAAGGAATATGGGGAGAATCGTTTCTTGAAGAATTGGCTAACTTTCCTGGTGCTCGTTGCTTTTATCCGACTGCAGTTCTGCTGTTGCGGATCGATCGACCATGGAAACTTCGAATTGCTAACATCTGCTTCCCCGAGCGTCTCATGTCCTGCCGAAGCCAAGTGTCAGTGTAGTTTTCAGCATGCAAAGCCCAAGACTGAAAAGCAAGCCGAATCGAAATCGGTTTGCGGACGCCAGCTGTGCAACCACGATCACTCTCACGTTCCGCATCTTGCGACGGAGCATGTGCTGATTGTATCGAGTCCGAACGTCAACCTCGCGTCGCTGATTGTTCAGCAGTCATTGCCAATCGCTGCGCTCGCCAGTTCGAACGACAGCCAATCGAGGTCCTCTGGGCGTAATGAAAAATGCTTGCATAAAGGCATTTCTATTCTTTGCGAATTTGGACACTTGCGCATTTGATTTGCGACCGATTTGAAGTAAATCGGTTTTGCAATTTCGAATCAAATGGAGTCCCTCGAAATGAATCGCTCTTTATTGGCCATCGCTATCGTTTTGCAACTCTCCCTAACTGTTTTTTCGCAACAAACAAAGCTACCAACTAACGTTGCCGCCAAATCTCAAGCCAGTGCGCACGCGCATGACCATGACGCTCACGGGCCAAACAACGGTGAATTGCTAGAGATTGGCCGGGGCGAATACCATGCCGAACTTGTTGTGGATGAAGAATCCAATCAAGTCGCGGTTTACCTTTTGGACTCGACGCTTAAGTCGTACATTTCGATTGACTCGGCTTTCTTGGTCGTGAACTTCAAAGTGGGTAACAAGCCAGTACAAGTCAAAATGCTGCCCGTGCCTCAAGATGCGGACGCGAAGAATCTTTCGTCGCGATTTAGCCTTATCAGTACAGAATTATTCACTGCGTTGCATGACCCGAAATCCGACGCAAAGCTATCGCTTCGAATCGGCAAAAAATCGTACGTCTCCAAGCTAGCACACAACCACGACCACACCGGTCACAATCACCCGACAAATACGCCCGTAAAGCGTTAGTCACTTTTGCCGCCTCGCCAGATTTTCTGGTTGGTTCTTTATTGTGGATTTAGGTCGAAAAATGCAGTTTTCAGTCATTCGAACCATGCGATGGTTGCTGGCTTTTTCGACTGTGGCTCTAGTGCTGTATATCGGCGGCTTTCTCCATGGCCGCTTTAGCAGCGGGTGGGGACCATTCGACAAGTTCTTTACAGTCAACGAGACCGAAGATCACACGGGACACGATCATAGTGCACATGACGCTTCATCGCATGGTCATGATATGCACACCGACGAACATGCGTCCGAGACGGATCCCCATGCTCATGGAGCGGAAGCGGAGCATGACCACGACAGCACCAATGCACTCGCAGTATCCGAAAAAGCTCGTAAAAATTTGGGTTTGACAGAGGAGTATTTAAAGCCGATCGAACTGCGCTCTTTCACTCGTACGCTTTCCGTTCCATCGATCATCGTCGACAGCCCTGGCCGCACGCGACTACCAGTCAGTGCACCCATGACGGGCATCGTGACTCACGTGCATGCTGTACCCGGCGAAGCGATCAAACCGGGCGATTTGATTTTGGAAATGCGTTTGACCCATGAAGATCTGGTAACGGCTCAGAAGGAGTATCTCCAGACTCTTGGTGACCGCGATATCGAACTCAAGCAGATTGCTCGTATCGAAGGGCTCGCGAACGCCGGTGCGCTTTCTAACAAAACACTGCTCGACCGTCAATTCGCCCGCGACAAACTGGAATCGCATCTTAGCTCTCAGCGGGAAGCGTTGCGGTTGCATGGACTTTCTGACAATCAAATTACGGCCATTGATAAAGAGCGTCGTCTGCTTACTGAGATCCAAATCGTAGCGCCGCACCCTGACGATCACTCGGACGAAGAACTTCACTTGAGTCTTCAAAAGAGCCCTGCACTCAGCCAATTGCCGATAGTTTCTAATCTGAATCCATTCCGAGTTGCGAGCGTCGAC
>JANNNN010001225.1:0-6932 GCA_031398555.1 Planctomycetia bacterium
CAAAGCAACTGGAAAATAGGATCGAAATTTAAGGAGAGTAGAGCATGCATGCAAGCAATTTCAAAAAATACCTCGCAACATTTCAAGTCGCCCTCTTCGGGCTTGTCGCTTTTTGCACCACGGGTTGCGATCGCGCAAAGCCTGAAAAACTTGCCGCCAAAATTGAGGCGGATAGTGGAATCCAAGAGGGCGAGCAGGGTGGCGCAATGGGCGACTGGCAGGAAGCGCCACTGGGGAATAATCGCGGGGGAGCTGAACCGGATAATCGCAGCATCAGTAAGAAAATCAACGATCAAACGCTCTTCGGCCTCAATAATCCACAGTTAACCGACCTGTCGACCGGCAGCGACGCGGACGCTGGCAATTCCGCGGCAGATTCGGCCGACAAAGTGGATTTGTCAGATCGAACTTTCATCACATTGAAACCAGTGACTTCAGACCTCCCTGCCGATTTGGTAGCGCATTTGGACGCCGTGGACGTAGCCTTGCGAGATCTGATTCTCGCAGGCGCGAACAAAATTGTCGGCGCAGACACTTTCAACAGTAGCGGCATGCGGTTGGGAAACATGAAGTTAACGACCGGTGAAAAACTGGCTTCGCTGCCTGATGCGACAGCCGAGCAGCGAAAGTTAGGGACAGTCGCGCAACTGGTCGCTCTTTCGCATATGAGCGGCCTGAAGGATATCGAGTCAGCGAAGAAGCTCGAGCAATTTGCAGGTTCCTTATTGCAATCTTCCGACCCCGATCTCGCACATCAAGGGCGCGTTGTTCTGCTTGGATTTCGACTACAAGATCTTCAAAATGGAAATGTGTCGGAGCCCACGCAATTGCTGGCTGAGTTAGAAGGATTGTTTCAAAGACCATCCGATGCGGGTTTTCCCGAAATGATGGTACTACAACAGGCCCAGACAGTGCTTTCCGACATGGGGTTTGCCGCGGCGGCCAGTAACATCGATCAGCTTATTATCAGTAAATTTATGGATTCGAATGATGCTCAGCTGAGTTCGACGGCGTGGAGTCTAGCGATCACTAAGAGCCAATCGTTTCAAAACTATAACGCGGCGATGCAGGATATTTACGAAGGCAAGGAGAAAGAGCCGCAGATGCTCTTGGGGGCCGTTCGCGGTCTCTACGAAGAACTACCCAACTCGACCACCCTTCTTCAGTTCGTCAATCTGTCGACTGACCTGGAATACCGTGGCTTGGTCAATGTTGCATCGGAACTCAGCGCTTTCATCAAGACAAAAGTTGCCTCGTTTAAAAATTCGACCTATGTGGAGGCAATCGCCGGCGCGCTCGATTCCCAAGAACGCCGCCTCGGTATTCGAGGTCAACACCTTGAACTCGATGGCTTGGTTGACCTGGATGGCAACCCACTTGATTGGTCTGCTTACAAAGGCAAAGTCGTCTTGATCGATTTCTGGGCAACCTGGTGCATACCATGCCTCAAAGAACTGCCCAACATTCGAAAGGCGAAGGAAGAATTCTCGAGAAACGGTTTTGAAGTGCTTTCGATTAATATGGACGACAATTTGCCTGAAGCCAAGAAATTCCTTTCAAGCAATCCGCTCCCCTGGAAAACGTATCATAGTAGCGATTTATCGGCGCTCGGTTTCAAGTCAGCCTTTGCCAAGCAAATTGGTATCAACGCCATACCGTTTCTCGTTCTCGTAGGCACCGATGGCAAGGTGGCGGCTGTCCACGTTCGTGGCGACCGAATCGTACCCTCTGTTCGCTCTATGCTCGGCGATGGCCTGAGTAACTAACGGCCGAGCACTTTAACATTTATAACAAGGATGGAATTAAGAACATGAAAATTCCGATGTGGTTCATAATTGGTTGCGGTTTGCTCGTTCTGAATATTGTGCTTGTACTCGGTGGTTCACTATCGCGTCATGCCCGGGCCGAACCGCCCACCATCCAGCAACCCAACGATCAGGAATCAGCCCCTGATTCTAACAGTCAGAACGCTGGTTCGCTGCCACCCGTTTTCCCCAATGATCCAATCATTTCGTTGCCTTCGGTCCCTTCACTTGAAAATTCCGTTCCAGTTTCACCAAACATCGTCAGTCTCGAGGAAGTCAAGAATGCTGTAGGCGAATTGAGATCGCAATCCGATATACTCGCACCACTCGATGCGATGATGAAAGATTCCTCTGAACCTGTTCCGGAGCAGTTGAGTCACAGCTTTTTTGAGTCCATGAAACTTCGCTTGAAGACTGTCAACTATCTAAACCGCTCTGCGATCGGCTTGGTAGAAGAAGCGGCCATTTTGTACCAACGCGGTGAAGTCGCGGAAGCTCAAAAGTTGCTCGTTATCGCGACGCAACTGCGAGAATCCACAGCTCGACTTCTGGTGACTCATCAGTAGCCGATTCGTGGGGGTGTAACCGGCGTTCCGCCTGTTAGCAGGCGAAACGGAGAGTGCTGACTTATGAGCAATACACAGGCGTTCGCAGAAGCTGCCCAAATGGCATGACCATTTTCGCAGTTTGGACTGGCGGAACGCCGGTTACACCCGATTCGTGGCCGACGCTGCCAGTGTTGGAGCGGACGCTGGCAGCGTCCGCCACAACCCGTCGCTTCGATGCCCTATGTCTTGTACGGCGGATCGTTGTGTTTCTCACTGAACGCCTCCGCCTACAAGAAGATGGTCGCGAAATTGGTGACCTCCTCATGTGCAAGTACAATGGTCGGAGGCAATCCAACACACACACCAATTTCGAGCGCCGCATGTCAACCGCTATACGCCTAATCACAATCCTGCAGCTGGCAATCATCGGTTCGCTGAATGTGCAAGCCGCACCCGTCGATTACACCGTCACGATCGATTCGCCCCAATCGCACTATGTTCAAGTCGAATTAAAGATAACACCCAAGCAGCCTGGTGATCTGGAGCTGTTCTTACCTGTCTGGACGCCTGGTTCTTACTTGGTCCGCGAGTACGCTCGAAATATCGATTCAGTTGCCGCCTTCGATGCTGAAAACAAAACTCTGGCATGCACTAAGACTTCAAAGAATCGCTGGACGGTTATGGATACTACAAAAGCACCGATCGCGGTACGGTATCGAGTTTACTGCAATGAACTCTCTGTAAGAACAAATTTCGTCGACTCAGAATTCGCAATACTGAGTGGAGCGGCAACTTTCCTGACCAGTTCTCAACACCTAAGTGACGAACAGGTCGTTCAATTACAATTGCCGATGAATTGGAAGCAATCCGTAACGTCGCTTGAACATCCGATCAATGCGCCCGCGAATAGTTACCGGGCAGCGAGTTATGACGAATTGGTTGATTCACCCATTTTGTCGGGGAATCCAACACTGCATCCATTTCGAGTCGGAGACGTTGAACATTTTCTTGTCAATCAAGGCGGCGATATGTATTGGAATGGAGAGGCGGCCGCTGCCGATGTGGCCAAGATCGTTGCTGAACATCAAAAGATGTGGGGCATGGTGCCTTATAAACGCTACCACTTTTTTAATCTCATCGCTGAGAGTGGTGGAGGCTTGGAACATAACAACTCTACCGTCCTGTTAACCAGTCGCTGGTCGTTCCGCAATGAGAAGAACTATAAAAAGTGGCTGGGGCTGGTCAGTCATGAGTTCTTCCACGCCTGGAATGTGCGTCGACTGAGACCAAAGTCACTCGCAAAGTACGATTACCAGTCAGAAGTTTACTTTGAAGAGCTTTGGATCGCCGAAGGGATCACCAGTTACTACGATGAACTGGCTTTGGTCCGCGCCGGTTTGACCAAGCCCAGAGAATATTTGGCTATTGTTTCCAAGCAAATTGAAACGCTGCAGACCATGCCAGGTCGATATAAGCAATCGCTGGCAGAGTCTTCGCACGACTCCTGGATCAAGTATTATCGACCCGATGAGAACTCAACCAACACGTCGATCAACTATTACAACAAAGGCGCCATCGCGGGCATGCTGCTGGACGTTGCTATTCGTAAACGGACTAACAATCAAAAATCATTGGACGATGTCATGCGATTGATGTACCAGCGTTTTGCTGAAAAAGAGGGATACACCAATCAGGATCTGGCCAACGCCGCCAGTGAAGTTTCCGGAAGCGATCTTTCCAGTTGGTTTCGGCGTGCAATTCATTCGACCGAAGAACTCGACTACGCCGAAGCTCTCGATTGGCTCGGAATGCAATTTAAAGTCGACAGTCCTGCCGACGGAAGCAGCGATGTTAAAGACGCCTCGACTGCGGATGCCAAGGACGCAGAGAAGCCTTCGAATATATGGTTCGGTGCGACTAGCGAGATTAAAGATGGCAAGTACATGATTGCCCGCATAGTTGAAGGTTCACCCGCTTTTACTGCAGGCTTGAATGTGGGCGATGAACTCATTGGAATCGATGATTTTCGATTGTCCGAGACAGTTGACGAGCGACTGAAGCAGTACAAAGTGGGGGACCAGATCCAGGCATTGATATCTCGACGTGGGAAACTGGTCGAACTGACAGTTGCTCTGGCTGCGAAGCCACCGCAAACATGGAAGTTGGAATTATTGAAAACTCCTACTCAACAACAGACTGAAAGCCTGTCCAGTTGGCTCCACAGACCGGCTGCCAAGTAATCGTGGCGGATGCTGCCAGCGTCCGCATCCTGGTATTGAGCGTATGAACATCTCGGACAAGTGTTTTACAACCTATTTGTAGTGTTTTCGCGATTGACTTGACTTTCCGCGATCTTAGTTTTGCGACGGTCAAAAGGGGCATCAACTGTAGCGACGCAAGCATCGAACGTTACTAAGCTCGTGACTGCTAACTGTGTAATCGACTCCTCCTCTCGCCGCCAAGTTTCTCAATGCGAATTACGATTCAACAGTTAGCTGAACAGGCGCTCGACGCGGGTTTTGCCGCAATCACCAAGCAGTTCGACTTGCCGCAACAGTTCTCACCCGCGGTGTTGCACGAAGCAGAACAAGCGATCAGCATGTTTCGCCAAAATCCGCTGAATTGGGGCGAGGGAAATCGCCGCGATGCAACCGATATCCCGCTGGTTACTCTTGATCCTCCAACTTCAACCGACCTCGATCAGGCTTTCTTTCTTGAGAAACAAGCCGAGACGTTGATATTGCATTACGCATTAGCCGATGTGGCGGCCTTTGTACCGGCCGGGGGAGCGATCGAAGGTGAGGCGTGGAATCGGGGAGTCACCATCTATGGATTGGCAAACAAGATCCCGCTTTATCCAACGACGATTTCACAGCGTGCGGCCAGTTTGCTGCCAGATGGCCCGCGGCCAGCGATATTAGTTGGCGTCGCGATCGACTCAGTCGGTGGTCTGAAACTTCGAAGCGTGGAACGCGTGCTCTGCGCAAGCCGCGCGAAACTAGCGTATCCGACCGTTAATTTAGTCGAACTGCCTTTCATCGAAGAGTTTGCCAACCGCATGTGGATCGGCGAGGAGAAACGAGGCTCGAAGCGGTTTCAATTCCCGGAACAAGAGGTGGTTGCCGATCCAAACTCAGCAGGCGGCGTGCGACTTGAACTGCGCACTCCGCTGTATTCAGAGGAAGTGAACTCGGCGCTTTCATTAGCCGTGAATATGGCGATCGCTGAGCAGTTCAACGCAGCCCATGTCGGACTGTTCCGAATCATGGACGAACCATCGCTAAGAGCCATCGAAAGACTTCGATTGGAGGCGCATGCGCTCCAAATCGATTGGCCGCTCGCCTGGTCGCTTCACGAATTATTACTGAGGCTAGATCCTAACAACTTGATTCATAAACGCTTCTTGTTAATGGTCAGGCGCGCGGGTGGTCGAGCGAGTTACGCTGTATTTTCAGAGCAGAACACACCCTGGCACTCAGCCATCGGTGCCTCCTATGTACATGCTACGGCGCCAATGCGAAGACTAGCCGACCGTTATGTTCTTGAGATGTCCCATCGGCTCTTCAACGGCCTATCGATTCCAGGAAGTTTGCTGGCAACTATCGACAAGCTCCCGGCGGCGATGGCGTCGGGCAGCGGCCGTGCAAAGGCCGTCGAGCAAGCGGTGATCGAGTTGATCGAAGCGGTTTCACTGCAACATCGAATCGGCGAGATCCTAAAAGCCGAAGTCGTTGATGCTGATTCCAAGATCGTTCAAACTTTCGATTCTGCTATCCGATCTCGCGCCGCCAAGCTACCTACAACTGTGAATGATGGAGATATTATTGAAGTTCGAATTGACGAAGCCGATCCGCTACATCGTAAAATTCTGTTGACGGCGGTTGGTTGAACGTTCGAACAAGTTACGCCAAACGAGTCGCGATCAAACGAGCTCGAAAATAACTTTTCCACTGTCTTCAACTAGGTATTGGGGACGGCCGTTATTGTCAGTAACGGTTGTCTGATCGACGTTGATTCTCAAATGATGAAAGAGAGTTGTGTAGACGTCGCCAAATGTAACGGGCCTCGAGATCGCTTCGCCGCCGATACGATCTGTCTCTGATGTTTTGCGGCGGGCTTGCGAACGGACGACCAGAGCTTGAATCGGAATAGGACTCGGCAGTTCGGCGTCGCTGCATCTCGCTAACTCTGGTGGGAATATTTGTGGAGTGCTTGCAGATCTCACAAGCTATCGGTGAAAGGCGAGACACTCTTGTTAACACAAAATAACCACAGAATCCATCGAAATACCAATCGTTTTCCGCAACACAATAAAAAATACGAAATCGGGAGAACGAGGCTCCGGCCGAGCCGCTTGAATTCGTTAGTGAACGTTCACAAGTACAGCGACGTCGATGCGTTGTGTCAGAGAAAGACTCGGCAGAGCCTCGGACGTCTCCGTGGATTGTTCGAGAGCTGGCGGGTTCGATCGGGAGAACGAGGCTCCTGCCGAGCCGCTTGAATTCGTAAGTGAACGTTCACAAGTACAGCGACGTCGATGCGTTGTGTCAGAGAAAGACTCGGCAGAGCCTCGGACGTC
>JANNNN010001236.1:0-5527 GCA_031398555.1 Planctomycetia bacterium
AATATTGGTCTCTGGTTGCGATGTTAATGGGCTTGGATGTTCAACGAGACGAGAAAGCGGATACTCGCACAGCCATCGATAAACAAGCAGAGTTTTTTGCTGATACGAAGAAACCTAGTTTGTTTTTTGACCGACCCGACGGCACCTTGGTTGCCGCTAAGTTTGTCTTGCCCGATGGACAGCCTTGGCAAAGTGTGGCTGGTGCGAAGACACCACGCGCGGCGCTAGCAAAGTGGATTAGCGACTCGAATCAAGCCGATCAAGCGATTGTGAATCGCGTTTGGCAACTTTCGCTTGGACGCCCATTGGTTGCCGCAAATGCGCTGATCGATAGTGTCGGTCTGTCGGAGCGAGTTGAATTGCAGCAACTGCTAGCGCAACAGTTCAGAGCCCATGGTCGCAATCTATCGCAGCTTGTTAGCTGGGTCGTAAGTTCGGAGACATTTGCTCGAGATTCCATCGCGGTGGATAAAATTCGCTGGTTGCAAGCGTCTGAAAGTGACATTGAAAATTGGCATTTGGCTGAGATGTCATTTGCGGCTCGCACTTCACTTGGTGAACAAGCGGTTAAAGGTGGACTCGAGAATTCGTTGGCTGCTGCGGTAAAATGGAATCAGTCAAATCGAGAAGGCGGTACAATTGTGTTAGCGCAGCCAAGCCTCGATCCAAAGGTAAAGCCTAAGGCACCGATCCCGAGCGATGTAATTATGCCAGCGGCGGGTTACGCCATTCATCGTGGTCGTTTGTCACAAGACCAGCAATCTTATGTGGCTGGATTGGCTGCTTCCGACAAGTTGACTTGGGAACAGAAGGTCGAGCACATCGTGTCGCTTTCGCCAACGCTCACCGCCAGCGGAGGTGTGAAACGATTGTCCGACGAATTGCTTAAATCGCTGGGCGACCCCAAAGCTGCTCTGACGGAATTGATCTGGGCCGTTCAAAACGCGGATGCAAGTTAGTCGATTTCGTTTTCACGCGAACTGCTAGAATGTTTCCCGTTGTGTTGCCAACTGTTGCAACGCGCGCGAGGACGTATTCTGGAACTGTTGCTATGGCTGTAAATCGATTTAAGCTGCACGAGCTGTTGGATGTCGGCCAAATATGCAGCCGCTATCGCGGAGATCTGCCCGATAGTCGAGAAGCCGAGATCTGCTTGCTACATAAAATGCCCGAAAGTGAATCTAAAGCTTGGATTCATCGCCTTCGATTGGCAACGCTTGTTTCATGTCCCAGTTGCCTTCAGATTTTGAGTGTCGACGAGTCCCATGAGCCACCCTTGGTCGCCGTCTCAAAAAGCGATGGACGTTCACTCGCGAAGTGGATCGGTGATCGACTAAGTAGTAATCTACTAAGCAAAGCGCAAGAACCGACGCTGGCAGCGTCGGCCACGGAAGTTGAAAACCTTGCGAGTTGTTGCATCGAAGCACTCGTTGCTTGCGAAGACGTCGGACTGGTCGTAGGCGGCTTGACGCCCAACAGTGTCTTTCGTGGTGAGAATGGGAAGTGGCAAGTGGACATTACGGGCTTGCGGTCGGTAATGCTGGGTGCCGTTTCGCCCAACGCGGATCAGCCTGCGTTTCTGCCACTCGAGTTGCAAGTTGGATCACAGGATTCCAATTCGCTAGCTCAGTGCGATAGCGCGTCAGATGTATTTTCGTTGGCTGCGATGCTGCGTTACGTAATTGCCGCTTGCAATTTACATGATCAACCAACCGCGATACGTATCTTGCGCACCGTGACGGATTGTTTTGCGGATGAGCCCGCGGCCAGACCGACTGCTGTTGAATTGTTTAAACGACTATCAACGTGGGATGGCGATGGTGATTTAACATTTGATTCGGCCGCTATCTCTTCGAACCAAGGCTTCGAAGCGACCATGTTTGTCGAACCGCCGCGCGAAGCTGGTGCTGGCGTTTTAGTTTCTGGCAGCCAACTTGGTCGTTACAGAATCTGCGAGAAACTGGGCGAAGGCGGCATGGGCTCGGTCTATCGCGCAGAAGACGGAGTCGATGGTAGATCGGTGGCCATCAAAATTCTGAACAAGCAAGTGGTGCCGGATTCGATCACGGCTAGACGCTTTGCTAAAGAGGCTCGCTTACAAGCCAAAGCGAACAGTCCGTATGTTGCGAACTTGTACGAAGTGAACGCGGATGCACGGCAACCTTACATGGTTGTCGAGTTGGTCGATGGCGGTACACTGGGTTCATTGGTAAAGAAAGGCCAACCGTTCGATGAACAGTTTGCCTTGACGATAATGGCCGACGCAGTGCGAGGAATTGCAATTGCCCATGCGCGCGGCATCGTACATCGCGACTTTAAACCTGACAACGTGCTGCTAACAAGCGAGACGCGCCAGTGGCTTTCGTCCAACGCACCGTATGCGGGTGACGGCCATAACTCAAGCTGTCCGCCACCTGGAAAGATCTACGCCAAGGTCTCCGACTTTGGTCTTGCCCGCACCGCGCAGCAATCTGAATCCATGGCAATGACACGGGCTGGTGCATTGCTTGGGACGCCCATGTACATGTCCCCTGAACAATGTCGCGGCGAACCTGCTGGAGTGCCTTCCGATGTGTATTCAGTTGGGGTGACACTGTTTCAATTGCTTAGCGGCCAACCGCCGTTCGAAGCCGATACGCAGGTCGGTTTGCTCAATCAACATTGCAATGCCGCTCCGCCCTCGCTAAAGCACCTTCGCCCGCAGTTGTCCGACGCGCTCGTTCGAACGGTTGAAAACTGTTTAGCCAAAAATCCCGAAGTTCGTTACACCGACGCCGGCGCACTGCTGGTTGACTTAGAAAACATACTGCGGGGTAAGCCCACTTCACTAGGCCTGCATCCACCGATTCTGTCGCTGGATGATCCCGAAGTCATGCGTTTTGAACACTCGTGGGAATTGGTCTCCGGACCCAGTCAACTGTGGCCCTATGTTTCCAATACCGATCGAGTCAATCACGCAATTGGATTGCCAGCAGTAACCTACACAACGCGGCAAGATCCAATCCATGGGACTCAGCGATTTGCCGAAACTAAAGTTGCTGGACAGCGCATTCGATGGCAAGAGCATCCGTACGAATGGATCGAAGGACGACGGCTAAGTGTCCTGCGCGAATTTACACATGGGCCGTTTCGTTGGTTCGTCAATGTCGTTGAACTGCAACCAGCGATCGGTGGCGGGACCCGGATTGTGCAAACGCTGATCGTGACGCCACACGGTTGGCTGGGCAAACAACTCGCACGATTGCAGTTGGGCAAAAAGTCGAAGGCCAACTTTGGTCGGGCCTACCAACAGATCGACAACTACATAGCGCAGTCGCAGTCCGGCCAAGCGGACCGCGATCCGTTTGTTGGAAGAACTGACCTGCGACCCGGCCAGCAGCAGAAGTTGCATTCAAGATTGAATCAATTGCAAGAACGAAAGATTGATCCCTTGGTCATAGATACCTTGGGACAGTTTCTTGAATACGCTTCTGACTTCGAAGTCGCTCGCATACGGCCAATAGCACTGGCAGAACGATTCAAACTGGATCCGAACCAAGTTGTAAACGCGTGCCTCGAAGGAACTCGACTGGGAATATTCAGTTTGCTGTGGGACATCATGTGCCCGTCCTGTCGTATCCCAGCCGACATAAAGGAAACGCTATCGGCAATTAAAGATCATGGATACTGCGAAGCCTGCAATCTAAACTTTGGGATTGATCTGGCGGAATCTGTCGAACTCATTTTTCGTGTCCACCCAGAAATTCGTGAAGTTGTCACGGCAACTTACTGTATTGGCGGGCCAGCTTGGTCCAAGCATGTGGTGGCTCAAGTTCGCTTGGCAGCCGGCGAGCGCTTTGCATGCGATTTGAATTTGTCCGAAGGTGCCTATGTAGTGCGTGGCCCGCAGTTACCGTACATCATCAATTTTCGAGTTGGCCATAACGAAGGGCTGCGTAGCGTCGAATTGTCATTGGCTCGGCCACCAGCCGATGCACGCATTCAACTGCCGGGCGGTTCGCAGGTCATTCATTTGTGCAATGATTCTGCCATCGATCAACAAGTCCGCATTGAGCGCACCGTCGATCGGCACGATGCCCTCTCAGCCGCAAGGGCCTCAACGATGGCTCTCTTCCGCGAGCTATTCCCGAGCGAAATCCTCTCCAGCGATCAGATTGTCAGCGTAGCGCATGTCACGGTAATGCGGGTGAAAATCCATGGAACTCAGCAGCTTTACGAAACGCTCGGCGACGGCCCCGCTTTCAACCAGATTCGCGTGACGCTAGATCGTGTTTTGCAAGCCATTCGGCAGAATTCGGGTGCCATTGTGAAGACGATTGGCGAGGGCGTTTTGGCTACTTTCGTTGACCCGAAACACGCCGTACTCGCCGCGATCGAACTAGTTAAAAACAAAACGGATAGCGATACACGCTTGTCGGTGGCGATACACTGCGGCACGGCAATGGTCGCTACCGTCGACGAACGCCTGGACTACTTTGGAAAAACACTCAAGACCCTCGAGCAACTGATCGAAGCCGCCAAGCCGCACGCTATCGCTTTGACGTCTAGCATCACGGAACTGGCTGAAGTGCGGAGTTTGCTCGAAGATCACCAGTTGCAAGTGCGCATCTTGCAACAGATTTTTCTGTCCGACGATGCAATTGCGCATGAAGTCAGTTGAGTTACAGATTGTTGAGTTGCAGATTGTAGAATGGTTGCATCCGGCAGTTGCGCCCCACTGAACCGGATGCGATCCACTGAAACCGAAGGACCCTTATGCACTATCTCTTAATGTACGATGTGGTCGATGATTACGTGGCGAAGCGAGCCCCCTTTCGCGAGGAACACTTAGCCTTGGCAGGCCAGTCGGTAGAAGATGGTGAGTTGCTGTTGGGTGGCGCTCTGGCCGAACCAGTCGATGGTGCGGTATTGCTGTTTCGATCCCAGGCCGCCGCCGAAGCATTTGCCAACGCCGATCCCTATGTCCGCCATGGACTGATCACTAAGTGGACGGTGCGCCAGTGGAACACAGTTGCCGGTAGCCTATTGGTTCAGTGAAGCCATTGTCAATTTGCTGAAATCATCGAAATGCTGAGGCCTGTTGAATTCATAGTAACCCGAAGCGTAAGCGAGGGATCAGAGGCCCCTCAATGACGCTTCGGATTACTATCGGAACCGAATTTCTCGTGACAGTGAAAAAATCAACCAGCCCTTGACGCATTCTGCTACCGCGTAACTCAATTGTGTCACTTTGGACCAAGCAATGCCAGCGGATTGACGCGAGTCTTCAATGGCAATTCAACGCGACCGCCTAACCGCTGGGATTCGAAAATTGAGGCGATCATTTCGATGATCGCGCGAGCGTCTTCGGCGTTGCATCGAGTCGCTCGTTGCTGCTCGATGCTATCGATCAAATCTTTGATCGCAGCGATGTGCCCAGCTTGGTAGGTGCCGTCGCTACGTGTTTCCGCTTTGCCAATCCCCGCCGATGTGATCACTTCCCACGTCTTGCCAGATCGACCGGGCGACCAGCTACCGTCGCGGAGAA
>JANNNN010000004.1:0-6093 GCA_031398555.1 Planctomycetia bacterium
ATGTCGGGCTTGGGACTAACCAACACCGTTTTATGTGCTTTGGCTAGCTGCAACACATCTTCGCTGACATCTTCTACTTCGGTGGGCTTGTGAGTTGTTGGTACGTAGCGCAAATAATCGGGACGTTTTTCTGATCGCGGCGAGGCTACGTTGTGATACTGGGGGGCAGGTTGCGCCTGACGTTCGAGCATCCTTCGCTCTGCCGCTAGCTCTTCGAAAATATCAGGCCACATGCGCGCAAAAATGACTACGTTTCCTGCGTACAGCGACATTAAGAGGTGCAACAGGAGGCTAAGCAAGAAAGCGATTTGCAACGACCGCTCAACGCCTCGACTAGTGAAATTTCTTAGCAACAAGGACAACCCAAGCAGTACTAAGGGAGTCACAATTGCGTAGCACCATGGGTTGTACTGCAACTGTGGATCATCTGTTTTCAAAAACTTAAATGCGATCCAGATGACCACGCCACCGAGCGCAAGCAATATCGTGTTCAAAAGCCAAGCGGGCTCCTGGTCCTCGACATTCCTTTGCGACGAGACCCCGTGCGACGAGACCCCGATCAGTTGAGATAAACGCGGCGATGAAGACACTATTGTTCCTCGTCAGCGATGGAGAGCGAATAAGCTGCACCGCACTTGATACAAACATCCATGACAGAAACCGGAGCTTGCGTTGGAACTCGCCGGTCGGCGCGAATGATAATAGCGGGCCGCAGCGGATTGTCGACGACTGCTCGTGTGATAAGGGCATCTAGGTCAGCGGGCTTGATCACTTGTTCATTGACGATGAACTTTCCCGCTTCGTCGATGTTCACTATCAGTTCACTTGGTTCAGCGGTCATGGGCATTGCATTAGCCGCCGATGGCAACGGAATGTCGAGTGTACGTTCATCTTCGCTAAGCCGCGATGCGACCATGAAGTAAATCAGCAACAGTAGCACGACGTCGATCATGGCCGTTAAATTTAGCGCCACCAATGCGTTACCGCGATTTATTTTTACAGCCATGGAGAACCTTAACTGTTGCGTGCTGCGGAGTGCGGTGGTGGTGGAGTTGGGCGAGCGGATTCAGAAGGACGTCCGCCAGTTGCTGCTGGCGGCCTATCGCGAACCACCAATCCTTGAACTTGCAGATCGTAGCGTACCTTGCCTTCATACCGTTCAAATCGTGGAATCAAGCGTCGAACAAGTTCTTCGACACGTCCAACTAAATTCGTAATTCGTCCTTCGAAATAATAAGCGAAGATGACAGCGGGAATTGCCACCGCCAGTCCACCGAGCGTGTTAACGAAGGCAATATATATACCCTCTGCGAGAAACTCGGATTTGTTCTTACCAGTTCCCAGTTGCGTGGTGTTATAAAAAGCAATGATCATTCCCCACACCGTTCCGAGCAAGCCCATCAACGGAGCAACAGTCGTCGCCAAGCTTAACCAGCGGACGTTGTGGTACATTCGGTCAGCTTCACGCTGGCAGGTTTCGGACGTCGCACTTTCAAGTTCGACAACTGGACGTCCAACTTTCTGCAACATTCCTTCAAGCACGCGGCCGGCCACTGACGGGTATCGTAGTGACAGTTGATAGACCTCTTGCGGTTCTACCGGCTTGCCGGATTCAAGCATCAATTCAATCCCCCTCCGGATACGGGAAGGTAGGATGCGTTCGCGTCTGAGAGCAATGCATCGATCCAGAGTCATGGCTACCACAATCAGGCTTAAGATCCCCAGCGGGATCATTAGCACGCCGCCTTTTATTACTAAATTTAGAAAGCTCAATTCATCGTCGAGTCCCGCATTTGGAACGGGTTTCGCCGGTGCAGCCGCAGCCTGCTGGGCCAAACGTTGGAGCTCCGCTTCGCTCAATGAACCTTGCTCCTGCGATACCCCGAAAGCGGCAGTGCACACGAATAAAGCAAACAAATAACCATAGACTGCAACAGCATTGTGACGCGAAAACGATGGCATGTCCAAGCTTTTCTGAGAAGGAACTTTGCAACTGACTAACCTAGCTTAAGCAACTCCTAGCCGCTTGGCAAACGTTGATTCAATAGCTTGCGAGCTAGCGGGAATGAGTGCACGCTCTAAATTTACAGAATTCAAGTGGGTAGATTGGATTCAGGTGGTAACTGGTTTCGTGAGAAACCGGTTGCAAAGTAAAGGTTGCTCAAGGCACCGGTTTCTCGCGAAACCAGCGCCCCTCGAGGAATGGTATTTGAGCGGACCCGCGCAACCCACGCGTTAGCGTAACTTCGCCATTTCTCCAAGCTTCTTTTGTGCTTGCGCGGCCAATGCATGTGCCGCATGTCGATTCACAATAAACTGATAGTACTCCTTAGTCGCTTCAATAATCTTATCGCGTCCTTCTCCGTTAAGATTGTTGATCAGAACTTCGCTACAGCGAGCGGCTTCAAAGGCACTCTTGGCTTGCCAGTTTTTAATGTCTTCTGGCGCTTTGTCGGCGCCGAACCCGTACATCACCCGCTGAAATTCGGCTATTGCTTTAGCGAAATCTCGCTGCGAAAAATAGACTTCACCCATCATAAAGCGAGATCGTGCTGCCGTTTCGTTGCGATACTTGGTGGCAACTTCCGAGTAAAGCTCCAGGGCTTCCTCGAGCTTATTTTGCTGCTGTGCGCAAAAAGCCAGTTCGTAGATAACCGTCGACAGATAAGGCGAGTTGGGGTGATGTTCGACGACCGCTCTCAACCATTTTTCGCATTCTGTCCATTGCTTAAGCTCGCGGCAGCATTGACCTCCATGCAAATAAATCAAAGTCTTCACTTGGTCGGAAGCCAGCGTTTTCTCGCCTGCTGCTTCGAGTGAATTTTTGGCGACTTCATACATTGGCAAAGCTTCAGCAAACTTGTCCCGTTTGAAAAAGCACTCGGCTTGCATAAAACTACCATCCACAGCCAGCGTTCCCTGAGGGAATTCTTGAACCTGTTTGCGGAACTGTTCGGCGGCCTGTTCATATGCTGCAAGTTGGAATTGACTCCAGCCAAACTTATAGTAGGCCTTCTCAAGCAAGCTGGGGCTTTTCGTTTTACTCAAGACACTTGCGTACGACTTTGCGGCGTCAGTGTATTTTTCCGCAGTGTATTGGCTCTGACCGACTTGGTAGAGTGCTTCGGGTAAGAAATCGCTGTTGGGATACTTCTCAACTATTAAGCCGAAATTCTTTGCTGCCAGTGCATTGTCGGACTTCTCTTGAGCCAGCCAGCCGAGTTCGTACAGCACTTTATCCATGGCGACAAAATCAGGCACCTCGGTAAGGATACGATCGAACTGCAACTCTGCCTTCTCCGGCTGTTTAGCGTCCATATTAGCCATCCCGGCTTCGTACAAGCAGTTTGCAAGTGAGGTACCAGTCGGCTTGGCAGTCATAAATTTCTCAAGTGCGGCGATCGCATCGGTCGGTTTTCCGAGCTTGCGCAAGCAAACGCCTTCAGCTAGAAGCGCTTCCTGGCTGATCGCATCGTTGCGACCGGCAACCAGGAGCGGTTCTAGTTCTTTACGGGCTGGTTCATATTTTTCCTGCTGCATTAGGCTCCAGGCGATGCCGTACTGTGCGAATCCATGGAACCCCTTGGCCGCTTCATTTGTCAGCATCGCGCGGTAACGCTGAATTGCTTCGTCGTATTTACCACTGGCCGCTGACATTTGTCCCAGACGATACTCAACTTGCGGCTTGAGTCTCGTATTCGGATACTTCTTGAGCAAATCCTCCAGCGTGTTCTTAGCGGTCGTTGGATCTTTTCTGCGTTGATATGCCTCTGCCAGCAACATCAGCGTCTCGTCGGCCAGCGCCCAGTTGTTACTGGTCTTGTGACTAGCTTGAAACTGCTCGATGGCTGTATCGATCTTCTCTTGAAACAAGTAGCTTGCCCCGAGAATGAACTGCGCTTCGGCTTTCAGTCTGGCTTCCGCTAACGAAGGCAGTTCTTGGTTGAGCAAATCGATCGCTGCGGGGTACTTGCCCCCCAAGTAAAAGGCCATAGCTTGTCGTATAGTCCACATACCGCGCGACGGATTTTTGGGATCCGACAGAATTAACTTGTTATATGCCTCCGCCGATGCTGCGTGTTCGCCTTGTTGTAGCAAAGTCTCTGCAGCCACATAGGCAACGTCGTTTCGGAGTGGGTCTTGCGGATACTTGTTGAGGAACAATTCGGACCATTTGCGAGCCGAATCGAGCTTTTGAGATTGCAGTGCGCTGAAGGCAGCGTTGTAGGCAGCCCGAGGTGCTAACGGATCTTCTGGATGATCGGTAGCGATCAATTCATAGGCAGCTCGGGCTTTTTCCAACTGCGTGGGCTGTTCATAAAGGGCGTCCGCATAGTCCATCTGCAAGGCAATCTGCAGCGGCGAGTCCTTCGTCCAACTCAGTACATCTTCTAGCACAGGGATCGCTTCAGCGGATTTGTTTTGACGCATCATAGTCATGGCCAACCAGTGAGCTGCTTCAGCCGAACGGGTCTCTTTGTCATTGAGCAAGCCCGTGAACTTTGCCGCAGCAACATCCCAGCGGCTCGCTCGGAATGCAGCTTGCCCAGCTGACAACGCGGCTGTTGCTAAATGCTTCGATTGCGGGAAACGCTTCTGTAACTCGTCATACTTCTGCGATGCTTCGTCAATCTTGTTTTGCTGAGTCAACGAGTACCCGAGTCGCAACAAGGCATAATCAGCCATCGGGTTCTTTTCGTCGGCAGACAGAGCTTGCAACAAAGGCGTCGCCTCCTCAAATTTTTTCTGCGAGATCAGGATATCCGCCATCCGCATCTGTACTTCGTTCCGCAATCGATGTTCTTTGTGTTCAGCTAGAAAATCGCGATAGACGCTTATCGCTTTTTCATTTTGTCGAACCTCTTCGTGAGCCACGCCTAACGCGTACTGGGCGTCGGGCCGCAATGAAGATTTGGCATAGGCCTTGTTCTTTAACAGCGACTCATAGCGTCCAATGGCTTTGTCGCGAGCACCCAACGTGTATTCAATCTCGGCCAAATAGAAGATCGCTTGATCGGCAGATGCCCCTTCGGCATACGACTTCAAAAATTCTGTTAACCTATCGCGAGCTGTCTCAAGCATCTGCTTTTGCTTCGCCGAACCAGGTTCTTCTAATTTAGCGCGAGAGAACAAGCACCAATTAAGTTGTAGAAGTGATTCTTCGCGAATGTCCAACTTCTGATCCTTGAGCGCTTCCGAAAACGATTTCTCGGCGGATTCATAGTCGGGTTTTTCGAGCTGCATATAGCAAACACCAAGATAGTGCCAGCTCTTGCTCGCAAGTGGATCTTCGGGAAACTCCTTCAGCAGCTTCTTCCACTCGTCAATCGCTAGTGGGAACGCACCATTGTTTTGGAAATTGGCCGCATCTGCGTAGTACCCCACCGCCTTGCGACTCGACGCTTGACCAGCCTTTGCGGTGGCCGGCTTGTCGGCGGGTCTGCCAGCAGCGGGCTTTTTTTCCTGTTTTTTATCTTGAGCCTCAACCATCAGGCCGGCGAAGATCAACGAGAGAACGAAGCAAGTGCAGCGGGTAAGGTTGGGCATGTTTCAGTTCTTCCGTTTTCCAATATTTCCATTTTTTCTCGGTGCTCTTAAGACCACCAATACCAACCCTATCCGAGTTAGCCGCAACCGCGTTGGTCAAAAAACAGCGAAAGTCTTGAAATAACAGTGTACCGCAACCTCTAAACTCGGGAAAGCTTGAGCTAGGGCAACTAAGGCTGCATTATTTATTGTGGAAAACGCCCAGCCAACCCACTTTACCGAAGCTAGATGGATAAGAGCGAATGCTTTGTCAAAGTTAGATTTTGAGGTAGCGGAATGCGTCAGCATTTCGGGGGTTTCAGCAAATTGCCAACGACCGGAAAGCCTGGAGGGCTTGTCGATTTTTGAAAAACCGCATCGTTCCCCGCGGAGGTTGTATTCACCATTCTCCGCAAGCTTCGAGTTCGGAACAATAACATGGATGGGCAGGATGTACAGGATCTAATTTCTCATCTTGTTTATCCTGTGTATCCATGTTCAAAACTCCATCAAATTCGAGAACGGAGACGGCTGACTTATGTGCAATACGCAGGCATTCGCAGAAGC
>JANNNN010000045.1:0-3049 GCA_031398555.1 Planctomycetia bacterium
CCCGCCAATACCAAGTAAAACCAAATGGAACGGCCACCGAGACTCAGCATTCCAAAATCACTCGGCGTTGCCAACTCGACGCGAGGCCTGAGATCACTCTCTTCACGATTGCACAAATTGCAAGCGACACGAACCAGTTGAGGATCATCCGTGGCGAGCGTTGTGGATGATTCACTATTGGGCCTATCTGTCGCCGATTTTACATTCGCCCATGGATCGTTTCGCAGCGCTTCATCCGTTCCAATCGTCCACAGGCCGCAATGATTCAGCATCGAAAGCACTGCCGTCGTTTCATCTCGAGCGAGAGGGGTCAGCGCCCCGGCGGGACTGCGGAGCATAAAATCTTCCGTTGAAGTATTTGCGGTGTCAGCTTTAACAACTTCGATGGACTCCGCCGATTCTGTTTTCGAGTCTTCCGTTTTTGAAGCTGGTGAGACGGGTTTTTCTGCAATTGGACTGAGGCGCGGCAATTGAACAGTCGCGGCTTGTCCGGTAGCTAGAGCTGGCTGCAATTCACCCTGATTGCCTTGAAACCACTCGACCGCGTTCTTCATTAAGACCGGGAAAGCGATACGAAGTGGCAGATCGCCGAGGTCAAGGTCGACGTTCAGCACTAGCACATCACCACTGGGCCGCCGAATGTAACTTAAAAGCGGTTCGTCGAGTGGCGTTTTGATTAACGCTTCACTTTCGCCCGTAAAGGACAAAATTCGAGCGTCGGGGAATAGAACATTGGTCAAACGAACATGCTGCGTTACGGGAGACGATTCATCGACGGTGCTGACGAGAGGCGTGTCAATTGGTTCACCGACAATCCATAGATCGCAATCATTGCGTGGATTGATCACCAGCAGCTTTCCGGACGGGAGTTTTTCTGGAACCTTTTGATGTAAGACTAAAATACTGTCGCGAGGCGACTTCCAATCTTCGGGCAGTGATTCGACGATCGTCAAATCAACTAGCGGTATCGATTCGAGGACGCTTTTAAGAAATACGCTGCCAGTCGTTGCGAGTGTAATGGGCATCTTGCGACGTGTCGGTAGGACTGCCAAGGCGCGATTATCGACCACGATTCCGTCGGTAGCATTGATTTGTGCAATCAACCGACCGCCCGTCGCTGAAGCGTGATCGAGATTCAGCGTCTTTGAAGCGCCAGGCTCTAATTCAATTGGCACTACGTCCACCAATTCATCTTCGAGATTCAACTCCAGTCGACACTTTTGAGCTTCGGCACCGAGATTGCTAACTTCGACTAGTACTTGGTAGCCGATCGCGTCAAGCAGGCTGCGTCGGACTTGAAATTGCGTGATCGCTACGTTTTCTTGCGGTGCACCGAAACCGTACACTGTAATCGAGTCTTCCTTCTGCAATTCCTCAATTGCCTCATCGCAGCCGTCGGTAAGCAACACTAGTCTCGATTGCTTCGAAGGTGGCACTAACCGCTTGGCCATTTGCACAGCTGTCGATAGTGAGTTCGGTGCATCGGTTAGTTCAATGCGATCGATGGCCTCAAGCAGCGACCTTACATGTCCCGTCAATCCAATGGCAACTGTCGAATTGCCTCCGGCAGTTAAAATGGCCATCTCATCGTCGACTCGAAGTGATCGAGCAAGCGCCGCCGCAGTCAGTTTCGCTTTAGCAAAGCGAGTCTGTCCATCCTCCATGGCCGCCATACTAGCCGAATTATCAACAACTACGACCAATTTGCGACGCTGGTTTTTTTGCCAACTCCAAAGCGGATCGACAAGGGCACCGACGAGTAACAGAAGTAAAGCGAGTTGTAGGAGCAGCGATAGCCAATGACGCAGTTGCTGCCACCATGCTCGTGGTTTCTTTTCGTCAAAGACCTTGTCCCAGAACAGCATGGTACTGACAGGATGACGACGTAAGCGAACTTTCAAAATGTAAAAGCCGATAATTGGTAGCGCTAACGCAGCCCACCACCAACCGAACGGATTTGCGAATTCGAGTATGTTCAAAATTAGCCGATTCCTCCTGCGGCGCGCATCATGCGCAAGATCAGTTCATCGAACGGTAGGTCAATGGTGGTCCGAGTATTTGATAACGAATATGTTCGGCAGTATCCGTCGATCTCGGCGAGAAACCCTTGAAACAGCTCCGCATACTGTTTCAGCTTGCGTTCGGTGATCGTCAGCTTTCGCAGATCACCGGTTTCGACTTCTTGCAATTCGACGTCCCCGAGCATTTTCGGCTGAGCCTCTTCGGTCGTATGCAATTGAACGACATGCGGTTCGAAGCGACGATGTCGCAGCAGATCAACACCTTGCTTGAAGCCGTCTTGATCGAACAAGTCACTGATGATGACCACCACGCCAGCTCGTTGAGCACGATTGACCAGTCCTTTAACCACGCGGCTGAGATCGGTGCGCGTTCCACTAGTTTTTAGATTGTCGAGAAAACGGAGCACCGAAAGCACCCGATCTTTCCCGCGGGTCATTGGCATTTCGTCAATCAATTCGTTCGAATAAGCATAAATGCCCACTCGATCCAAATCGGCCAGTGCGATATAGGCAAGTGCAGCAGCCACACGTCGCGCGTAATCAAATTTCGTTGAAGGTTCACCAACATTCATACTCGGCGAAGCGTCTAGCAAAATATAGACGTGCAGGTCTTGCTCTTCTTGAAAGCGTTTTAATAACAAATCACCATAGCGGGCAAAAACGTTCCAATCCAAATAGCGGAGATCATCGCCGTGCGAGTACTCGCGATGATCGGCAAATTCGATGCCGCCACCCATCTGCTTTGTACGTCGTTGAGCCAGCAATTGACCTCGAAACATACGCTTCGAGACCAACGACAGGTACTCCAATCGCTTTAGAAATTCGGAATCAAAAAGGGACATGCGACAAGCCTGCAAAAGCTGTGAAACACGGATTGCTAGGATTTTGATTTATTAACTGGAAAGCCTTAGCCTCCGGTTGGGTACACAACCGGAGGCTAAGGAGAGCGTCCCGCTTAAAAACCTCGGGAAAACGCGATTTTTCAAGCGACTTATCAGCCGGAAGGCGTTAGCCTCCGGTTGGAGACG
>JANNNN010000056.1:0-3214 GCA_031398555.1 Planctomycetia bacterium
AGTTGCTGGCAGCTTTATAGGCTCAGCGGCGCGAGAGTGTCCGACAAGGATTGTCAAAACGCTACAAAGGAAAAAGAAGCAATGGAGAGGCTTTGTTGATTCAGTTGAGAGCCAGCGTATTGGTCGCGACAAGCAATCGTAGCGAAGCTCAATGGCGTCGTGCGAACCAAAACTGTAACGCATAGGGCACCCTAAAGTGTGAAAAAAGAACTTGACGACACGCATTTAGTGTCTAACTTTACGCATCGAATGGTCCTCTCCAGCCTCTTTGAAAAATCAATCTCTAGCCTGTTTGCTTGTACAAACTAAACATGTGACCTAGAACGATGGATCGAATGTTAGATTGCGGACCTTGCCATAAATTGCGAGTCTGTCTTGGACTAATTTTTTTGGCTGAACTTAGTCGCGGGCAATGTTTATTCGTTTGGCGAAGTGTAACTAGAAGTTGCAGTAAGTCCAATACTCCCTATTCCGTTTAGCACCAGAAACTCCGGCGTCTGACCAATTGCGTCCTTTACTACACACCACTGGAGACGCCGTGTCCATCAACTACGGCGAGCGGGTTAGCGACGCTACAGATTCGATACCCAGTCCGCAATCTACCATCAGCATCATCGATCGACGGTAAAACGGTCAAGAGTGAGTTATCGAAAGAACAAGCCAGTCGACTACGCACGGAGACGGCCAGCGAGTTGCGTGCTTTGGCAATAGTCCCAAGCTACGAACTGCTATTTCTTCTCGTCTTCCGGTTTTGGCTCACCCTTGATCGCAGCGATCGCTTCGACTAAGAATTTCTTACGAAAATCGGAACGACCTGCATTGCCGCCGGGCTTGGCCAACATCTCTTCCAATTTCGGAAGAGCCTCAGCGGCGGGTGGTCCTATTTTTCCGAGCAAAGAAACGGCATAGAAGGCCGTTCGTCGTTCTTCTGAATCGAGCTTTTCCATAAATAATGGGATGGCTTCAACGGGAGCTGTGTTTATCTCTTTGAGTGCGCTGCTCGCAAAATCACGATCTTCGTCGTTAGCCAGAAGTTGGAACAGCTTGGGGACAGCGTTCTTCGCTTCCGTTCCAAGCTTACCAAGGGCAACTCCGGCGACGCGACGCACTTCCCATTCTTTATCGTTCAGTGATTCTGTAAGCCGACCGCTCAGTTGTTTCGAATCCTTGTCGATTCCGGCCAAAGCGTTAATTGCGGCGACTCGCAATTCAGCTTTCTCATGCGAAGCCAAACGCGATATCGCAGGAATCATCGGCGCGGCCTTCTCCCCGAAACCTGTCACGGCTTCTAAAGTTACACGCAGTAAGGCCTGGTCATCAATCAAGTTGTTCGACAAAGCATCCAGCACCGAAGTGTCTGTAATCGCCAGCGACTTCACAGTTTCTGTAGCCGCAATGCGAACGGCATGATCTTGATCGCTGAGAGCCTTGGCACATGCCGTCGCGACAGTTTCATCAGATTGTTTCTTATCCAGTTTCCCGAGTGTTCGCACAGCCATCGTTCGAACATTCGCGTCGGCATCAGCGACTAGTACAACTAGTTGCGGCAAGCGCGACTTGAGCAGCTTGGGCATCTCGCTGAGTGTGTGCAATGTTCCGGCGCGAACTTCAGACGATTGGTCGCCTAAGCCACGCTCAAGGCCAGCTTGCATTTGGTCTTCATTGTACTTGAAGGTCGCCAGCGACTTGATCGCCGCCAAACGAACTTGAGGCTCAGCGTCTTCAGTCGCCTTTAAAATCGTTTCTTTTGCAAAGCCTGCTTCGGTTCCCGCAGCGACCAATGACAGGACAGCTACCTCGCGCACTCGGGCCGATTTGTCCGCAGTAGCCACGACCAATATCTCAAGCAACGCTTTGTTCAATGGTCGCACGCCACCGATGGCTCTTGTCGCTGCCAAACGCACCAACTCCACATCGCTCGACATGCCGCGTACCAGTGCCGCAACGGCTGGTTCGCCAATCAATCCCAAAGCTTGTGATAGGATCGGTTCGCTAGAAGGTTGTTTTTCAATCGCCACTAGCAGATCTGGTACTACCGATGCACCAAGACTTGCCAAAGTCTGCGAAAGCAATTGCTGATCGATCCCCTCTTTGCCCAAGACTTCCAGCAAGATTGGAAGTGTACCTGCGGCATCGCTTCCTTGCGCTCCGATCGCTTTAATCACTGCGTTTGCCGATTCACCTTCAGCACTCTTCAGCCTGGCGGCAATACGAATCGCAAATTCAGCGGCGGGCAACTTTGCCCTTCGCATGGCCACGATGGCTGCATCGCGAACGGATGCCTCGCCGTCCACCAAAGCTGTTTCAATCAGTTCTGATTTTTCAGTAACCGGCAGGCTTGATTTTGCGACTGCCACGATCGCAGTCTCACGTATCTTCGGCTCTGAATCACTCGCCGCCGATTGCAGTTTCTTTATCGCTGCTTTCGAGGGTGAACTGAGCGCCGCCAAGGCACTAATGCCAACCTTACGGGCCTTCGCGTCCGCATGCTCTGCAATCCTCAACATCGTCGCTTCGTCTTGAGGCAAGATCGCTACCAATGCTTCCGCTGCATAACGCGGTAAACCATCTTTACTATCTAATGCATCCGACAATAGCTTGATCGTTGAATTCGCCTGCGGACCGATAAACGCTAGTGCCTGAGCCGCAGCGATTTTAGAAGAGTTCGATGCCTTCTCCCAGTATGCCGAAATCGGTTCGATGGACGCGGTGCCAATTGCACCTAGCGCCGCTGCGGCACGGTAACGAACTTGATCATCTCGGTTGCTCAAGCACTTGAGCAACTCGGGGATGATTACTTCGGATTTCTTTCCTGCCCGAGCTATACCGGTTAGCGCTTGAACTTGAATTTGGGCGTCACTGTCGGACGTGGCTTTGCCAAGAGCTTCGATGACGGTCAGACTAGAATCACCACGTCTAACCAATTCATAAGCCGCATCGCGACGTTTCTCAACATCTTTGTCGTCGAGTTGTTTAATCAACGCATCCGCCGGCTCATCTTTAATCTGAGCTGATGCACTGACGGAAAACTGCAAACCCAGGCAGCTAACGATTGCAATTTTCCGCAGTATAAACACGATCGAATCCTTAGGCCACCGAAGTTTTTGACAAAACTGAACCTAACCGGTTTCTCGCGAAACCAGCTACAACAGAGCGACACATTGCTTAGCTGGTTTCGTTAGAAACCGGCAGACCCAGCTGCACGCATTTACGA
>JANNNN010000066.1:0-5197 GCA_031398555.1 Planctomycetia bacterium
GATATGTCTGCTCTCAAAGATCTGTTTGATGTCCTACCAGCGGGCGATGAATCACGCAATCAATCGTCCACGACTAT
Organism: Planctomycetia bacterium; assembly: GCA_031398555.1. Taxonomy (GTDB): domain Bacteria; phylum Planctomycetota; class Planctomycetia; order Pirellulales; family Pirellulaceae; genus Aureliella. The sequence continues at coordinate 78 of JANNNN010000066.1, forward strand.
TATTAATGGGCGGGTATCACGATCGGCTTTTCTCAGTCACGTTTACCAGTATCGCCTAGTGCCAAAACAATCCGGCAACTTGCAAATTCCTCCGCCGTCCGCAACCGCTGATGGGAAAACTTTAACAGGTCGTAAGCTCTCTTTACGAGTCATTAAGCCCGAACCGCAGGATTTGGTGGTGGTTGAGATGAAGGCGAGCCCGATGAAGGTGTATCCGACTCAGCCATTCTCTGTCGCGTTAACGATTCTGGTCCGTCCACTGCCTGATGACGCGACCACCGATCCGCTTCGACCACTTAGACGAGACCCGCCGCATATTGAAGTGAATTGGGTCGATGCACCAGATGGACTGCTAGCGGGCGACAAATCGGAATGGCTACAGCCTTTATTATCGCGCCGGACTGGCGGATTCACGCTCAACAACATCAGCTCTGGTGGTGGATTCTTTAGTGAGACGGCGGTTTTCGATTTATCGAGTGGCCGTGAGGCGAGAGATGATTTGGGCGGGCAAGCGGTCCGATACTTCAAATACGAATTGTCTCGAACGTTTACCGCGGAGAAGTACGGGCGGTTTTCACTTGGACCAGCGGTAATTAAGGGTGCGTTCGTTTCGGGCGCAGGAACTGATGGCTACTTGGCTCGAAAAATTGTTGCAACGACTCCAGCGATTGAAGTCGAAGTCGGCGAGGTCCCATCGCCACGGCCCGCAAACTACTGTGGCGGTATTGGTGAATTTTCGGCGAACGTCAAACCGAGTACAACTAAGCTGCGTGTAGGTGATCCGCTCACATTGACTTTGGAAGTAAAACGGGCTTCGGACAGCGGCTCACTCGAATTGATCGCTGCCCCCGACCTCAGCGTCATTGAACCACTGGTCGCAGATTTCGATCTAGTCGATAAGGAGCCAACTGGCCGCGTGGACGGGCAAACCAAAGAGTTCGCCTATGTCTTGCGTCCCAAGCGAGCTGCCGTGAGTATTCCAGCATTGACGTTCTCGACTTTCGATCCGGCTACTGAGACGTTCAAGGAAGTTAGCACCCTGCCGATTGCACTCGAAGTCAGCGATTCAGTCGGGCTGAGCAGTGGAGAATTGGTAGGTTCAACGTCACTTGCCAACACTTCCCTAAAATCGCGGTCCGAAGGTATTTTTCAAAATATTACCGATCCGCATAGGTTGCGTGATGAAAGTGTGCGATGGTCTGGCTGGAGCGAACTGGTAGCGGTCGTTTGGGCTGCGTCAGGTGCAACGTGTGCGGCTGTTTTACTTCGCCGTCGCAAGTCCACTGATCCAATTTGGCTCCGCCGCCAGCAGGCCAAACGAACCGCACACAGACGCATCGCCGAGGCTCGCGGTGCGCTCCGCCAAGGTAACATTCAACAAGCAACGCGTGACGTTCGCTCGGCGGTTATCGGTCTCGTCGCGGACTCTTACAATCGAGTCAGTGAAGGGTTGACGACAGCGGATGTCGAGCATTTGCTGACTACCGCTAAAGTCACTGACGACGAGCGGCGCATGATCAAAGAGTTGCTTGAGTCGATCGAAGCGTCTGAGTATGGGGCCGGACTAGCAAAAGACCCTGCATCGACGATTGAAGATGCTTCGAAGTGGATCGCTCGCGTCGCCCCACTGCTTGAAAGAAGGGCATGAGCATGCGTGCGATCATGGTTTTATTGGCTGCCCTGCGCCGCATGGCTTTGCCTCGGCGAGTGCACTGTGTGAGCATGCTGGCTATGCCCTTGTTACTTGTAGCTGCACTTTGGCCATCATCGGTGATGGCCCGAAATGCTACAGATCGAGAGCGTTCGTTTATGCGTGCCCTCGGCGTTTTCGATGCCGCTCAAAACCAGGAGCAGTATCGTGAGGCAGCGCAAGAATTTGAATCGATACTGTCTGACGGATATCGTAGCGGTGCTGTCTACTACAACTTGGGCAACTCTTACTTTCGCGCCGGAGAATATGGGCGTGCCATCCTCAACTACCGAAAGGCAAGACCTTATCTTCCCCGTGATCCCTATCTGAAAGCCAATTTACAGCAAGCCATAGCGGCAGCGCCTGGCAAACTCGCTGATCCGCCTGCGCTATGGTGGTCACATGTTTTGTTTTGGAGCGACTGGGTATCGTTTCCAACAAAGGTTGCCGCTGGCTGCACTGCCTTGTGCGCTGCTGCGTTGGTGATGGTGGTTGCCGTAACGATTCGAGCGGGTCGTTTAAATTGGATTGCGGTAGGGATGTTGGCAATCGGATTGTTAATTGGAGTGGATGTACTGCTGAATAACGCCGAAGCGATCGACAAGCAGCGTGCCGTGATTACTGGAGAGACTGTCGCTCGCAAGGGAACAGGCCAGTCGTATGAACCCGCCTTTGACCAGCCACTGCGAGACGGCGCGGAGTTCCAAGTGCTGAGTGTTTCGTCCGATTGGACCTTGGGGCGTTTCGAAGGAATCGGCGACGGCTGGGTAAAGAACGATTTCGTGGCTCGTTAAGCTGGAGTGTTCGCCCTGCGACTTTTGGGGGTAACAAAACAAGAAATCACAAAAGTCAAATGGCTTAATTACAACACTTCTCACTTATCGCTTGCGTAAAGCCTTGTTCGCTCCCAGGCTGCCACATCAAAGCAGTGGGTTCCAAGACAGAGCGTTGCAACCAGAAACTGGCCAGCAGGGAGAAGTGGCTCAATTGCTTGGCGAACTTGGTCGATGACGCGGGATCATTGAATGAAAATCACCCAGGTTGTAGGGTCCTATATAGGGTTGGTTAAGATCAACCTCGGCGACGGCAAAAGTCCCCCAGTCGCTAGCCGTAGCGATGGGTTCGCCGGTCTGATCGTAGATTGCCGAATACATCCAATTCTGATCCGAGGCCATGAAGGTGCTGCTGACTACATAAACATGATTCTCGCATGCGCGTGCGCGAGCGAGCAGCGGATTGCATCCCCAGACAGGCCACGCAATTATCTCTGCCCCTCGATTGGATAGCTCACGGGCTACTTCAGGGAAAAATCCATCGTAGCAAACCATCAGACCCACTTTGCCAATCGACGTTTCAAAAACGGGATAGTCATTTCCCGGCGCAATGCCTTTTTCAACTTCACCATGTGGCAAACATACTTTGCGATACTTGCCGATCAATTTGCCTTCGGCATCCATTAAAACGGCCGTGTTGTACACTAAGTGGGCATCGCGTTCATAAAGACTTAGCACAATATGAGTATGGTTCTTCTTCGCAAGTCGACCAAAATAATCGGTGGTCGGTCCTGGTACTGCTTCAGCTAATTCATGCGGCGAGCTTCGTACACCTACGCTTGGAACTGTTTCGCCAAGCACCACTAAGTCTGCGCGCTGCTTGGCGGCATCAGCGACTAGAGTTGCATACTCTTCGCAGTTTTCACGCGGTGATTTTCCAGAGGGTTTGAAGTGAATAGTGGCAAGTCTTACGAGCCGCTTCGGAATAGGTTTACATTGTTTAAAAACAACGTCACTCCATTCGATTTGACCCTCAGGAGCCCATTGCAAATGCAACTCCACAACCGCCCGCGTGGCTTTGCTTGGCGCGCGATAAACGCCCGTGACGGTCGTCAGGCCCCAAGCATCGGTCATGCCGTCGACAGGATGATTGGGTTCGGCGGTGGGTGTGTGCCCCAGTTGTTCGACTTGCGATGCAGTCACATCAGCAGAAACCATGTGACCGCTTGCATCCTGCCACAGCAAGCGGACCAAGGCACTTCGACGAAGCGATTTTACATTGACAGTCTTACGCAGTGCTACAAACTGATAACTCTGTCCACCGTCAACCGTGAATTCTTTTCGAAAAAAACCGTCCAGCCCCTCGCGAGCGTCGTGCGTTATGATGAGACTGCCGGATTGATCGCGACCGCCTGATGCATCGAATGAAAAATTAGGACGAATCTCATCACGCGGTGAAACCGCAGTCCAGCCGCCCGGAAACGGCTCGTCAGCAAACCCGTTCGAGATAAAGGAAATAAGAAGGCCAACCAGGGCGAAGTGTTTGCCAAATGCAGCACGCATGAAGTTAACCTTAGCTATCGATCACATGAGCCTTAGCTATCGATCGTATGAGTTTGTCGGATGTCGGGCAGTACGTCGTTGATTCACTAGTGGAGCGTCCCGCTTAAAAACCTTGGGAAAAAACGCGATTTTTCAAACGACTGATAAGCCGGAAGGCGTTAGGCGGCGTTAGGCTCCGGTTGGGGGCGTAACCGGAGGCTAACGCCTTCCGGCTGATAAGACTATACCAACGTAACGACCATTATTGTAAGCGGGACGCTCTCGCTAGCGGTCGGTTACTGCCGCGTGAACCGGGTGCTAGCACACTCCGGCTGATCCTAAAATTTAATCTTGACGCTCCACTAGATCATAGCTGTTCCCGAGAAGCGAAAGAACAGGCGAGTGAAGTTATTTATTGCATTTCGCCCGCGGGCGATTCATCTCTGCCGCTGGCATGAGTCACCTACTTGACGTTTACACTGGCTTCGGAATTCCATTCGGCGATTTAGCTAAGTTGCGGCTCGATTCATTTCTCAAGCCGGGTTACGTATTTCGACCAATCATGATGTTAAATTGCGGGGAAACACTTCAATCAACTAATTGAAACACCAACCAATCCTCGTGCCGCTGGATGTTGAGAGTTTTTTCGTCCAATTGGGACAGTTGAGGAGTTTTAGAGAAATAAGTTGATAGCCAATGAGGTGCTTGTTCAATTATTTTAGCGATCGCTGGAACTTTTGTAAGCGGAACATCGTTTGTGGGTCTGACAATGCCGTTGCCAACCCATAACTCAACCGATTCGCCCACTGGGACTCGATGAATGTCAACGTCTCTACGAGTTAGCGGCGGCGTTAGCAAGCCTATCTCGACCGAGTCCTTAAAACTGCGAACAAAAATCTCGTTTCCTGCCGCGCGGAAATTTTGGATGATTGTTAGCCGAGCGGTCAACTTGCGATTCAAATCGCTTAAACGGGTATCGAACTCTTTATCAATCCGACCGCTTAGCTCGTCGCGAGTTATTATGGCGGTGATGGCCTGTGCTTGTGCATGACTTTCCTGAATTCGTTTGGTAGCAACTCGCTTCACAATTCGACCGCGAAAAGCCGGCAAATTGC
>JANNNN010000103.1:0-3240 GCA_031398555.1 Planctomycetia bacterium
GCAGCTCGAGTCAAGTTCTTAACGACGGTAGCAGCGCCACGCCGCTTGGTTACAATAGCATTGACACTGCAAATGTTGTATCCATAGACTCGACTGATTTGGCGAAGAAACTCTTGCCTACATGAACCAATCTATTTGGCCGGATGGTGACCAAACTTCTGAATTGCTCTGCGGGGCACGTGAGGGCGATGAGCAAGCGGTGGACGAGCTGCTTGACAGGCATCGCGATTCGCTTCGGAGGATGATCAATTTGCGGCTCGACCAGCGCATTAAGCGTCGTATCGATGTCAGCGACGTGGTTCAAGACGTTTTGGTCGAAGCAAGCCGGCGTTTAAAAGACTATTTGGCCAACCCGTCGATGGCGTTCCATTTGTGGATTCGCCAAATCGCCAAAGATAGAATTATCGACGCTCATCGACGACATCGCGTTTCGGCCAAACGAAGTGTTGATCGAGAACAACCGCTCGCCGTCGCTGGCGCCGTCGATCAATCCACGATGGATTTAGCGGGCCAATTGTGCGATCACGAGTTAACCCCGGCGGCCGCCGCAACGCAACGAGAGCTGGCAGTACACGTTCAAGGTGCCATTGAACAACTGGATGATAAAGACCGTGATATCATCCTTATGCGTCACTACGAGCAACTGAGCAATCAAGAGATTGCGGTCACGCTAGGATTGACAGAACCGGCTGCCAGCATGCGTTACTTGCGTGCGTTGCGAAGGTTGCGCATCGTGCTAGACGGTGGTGACGCAGCGAACAGCGAAGAAACTGAATAGAGCATTTGTCCGAATTCGATCTTGGGTTGGTGTGTGGCTGGGGGCACGCCTAAGAACTCCATGGACGTGATCCAAGCGTTATAGACCACTCCCATCCAATACTCAGGAACGATATTTAAAAACAAAAACGGGCCTCTTGCGAAACCCGTTTACATAACATTTCAAAGTTAGTTGCTATTTACTAGCCTTTATTTGGCTTAGTGGTCGTCGATTCGCCTTCCGCGCTGGTGCTGGTTGAATATCCAGGCGAGGCCTTTTCTAAAGTTTTACGCATTTGTTCTTCTTGGTTAATCATGCCAGTCAACTGAAAGGCGGACTGCAATTCGGTTGGGTCAAAGAACTTGATGTTACCAATGTACTGAGATTCAATACGGTTTTTATGAGCCAGTTCATCCCACGACATGTGATTGGCAATGTGCCATGCAGCAGCTTGAGCTGTGTTCTGTGGCACTTTGCCTTGGCCAAGAACAGCACAAAGGTCTCGCACACGTGGATCAGCATTAACTTCTTCAAGTGGAACGATCTTGTACTTCATGCGTGGATTCGGATCTTGCTTGCCGTGTTCAAGGCATACGCAAGGCACTTTGAGTTTTCCTGGACGGTCCGGATTGACGCGGAACATCCCGCCCATGCCGCCACCACCCATGCCACCCATGCCGCCACCACCCATACCACCCATGCCGCCACCACCCATTCCACCCATACCGCCGCCCATTCCACCCATTCCGCCACCCATACCGCCGCCCATACCCTGGCCTCCGCCGCCCATACCACCACCCATACCCCCCATTCCTCCACCGCCCATCATTCCGCCCATTTGGCCGAGGACAGACACAGCTCCGAAGGTGGCCGGTAATTTGATGTTGAGTGGTTTGTCACCCTTATTGCGAATGACGACGGAGGCTTGAGTTGCATCTTTGGGGATCAACTGAACGTCAATTTTTCCGTCCTTGATTGCCTCGAACAATTCGACCGCTTCGACTGGTTCGGCATTCTTGTCTTTCTTACCAGTTTCATTAGCGTGCACTGGCAAGACCAATGGACATGCCAACATGGCGAGAAAACTCAGCGTTAGTAAGAAGTGATTTTTCATGACATTCCTCTACAAATTTTTCTCAACCTCTGTTCCGAAATAATCAACGCCCAGCCTTCAAAAACATCGCAAAATGGGATCGCAAGCCTCTAAATTACGAACCCTACATTCAAACCCTACATTCAATTGAATGCACGCGAATCAATTCTGTCGGCGATAACTTTTTCATCGTAGTCGATTTTACCGCCATTTCAAAGCGAATTTTTAGGTTTCCGAGCTAGCAACTGGGAATTTGCCCTTCTCGCGGGGTGAGTCTCGCGGCGAAATTGCTATGCGGCAGGGCGCTTAGGACCTTAAAGACTTTAAAAAAAGCTGTCTTCTGAGCTGAAAATCAAGGGCAAGGTGCAGGGGCTCGTCCGCACAATCGGTGCGTCCCTTTCTGATTGCATCCAACCAGCGAATTGAACATCAGTTAACCATTCCAAGCTCACTGACCGCTTGCAAAGCCAGTTGCGCTGGCTTAACTTCTGGGTCCGCGGAAAATAACCGCAAAGTCGCCGAAAGTTGTATAAGACTGACGACGCGACCTCGCTCATGAAACACAGTCGCCGACCGGTGACTGTTCAAGAACTGTGACCCCTTGAGAAGGAATGAACACAATGTCGCTGTATGTAGGTGAAGCTCTGGTTGGCGAAGGTAACGAAATCGCTCACATCGACCTGATGATCGGCAGTAAGACTGGCCCTGTAGGCTCTGCATTTGCCAATGCGCTGTCGACACAAAGTGCGGGCCACTCCAATCTGCTCGCAGTACTTGAGCCAAACTTGGCCGTCAAGCCTTCGACGGTGATGATCACCAAGGTCACCATCAAAGGAATGAAGCAAGCGGTTCAAATGTTCGGACCAGCTCAATTTGCTGTCGCGAAAGCTGTTGCGGATTCGGTCGGAGCGGGCGTTATCAAAGCCGATCAAGCCGAAGATCTCGTCATCGTCTGCGGAGTTTTCATCCATCCAGCCGCCGAAGACAACGCGAAGATCTACAAGTACAACTACGAAGCGACCATGCAAGCCATCGCAGCCGCCATGAAGAGTACTCCGAGCGCTCAAGAAATGCTGTCGAAGAAAGACGCATCAGCTCATCCGTTCAAAGGCTTCGCATAGTTGACACGCGGCGTGAGCTCTCAGCTTGCGGTCACCTCCTTTTCGTGCACAGACGACCAGGTCACAGGCTTTCCAGTTTGTGACCTTTTTTTATGAATCAATTTCGACTCTAGTGGAGCGTCAAGATTAAATTTTAGGATTGACTCTATCATTTATAGGTGACTGATCAGCCGGAAGGCGTTAGCCTCCGGTTGCAGCCACAACCGGACGCTAACGAGAGCGTCCCGCTTACGATAATGGTCGTTACGTTAGTTTAGTCTTATCAGCCG
>JANNNN010000400.1:0-1626 GCA_031398555.1 Planctomycetia bacterium
GGCCGTTATAAGCCAAAACGAAAAAATAAACCCTCATGTGGCGAACCCAAGATCGAGCTCGCAACAGCACACCAGAGGCAACGCCATCGTGAAATTTCATTACAAAATGCCGCCTAAATATCGTTCACGGCGTTGGGCTCAGCCTGGGAACGCACTGTCTTAGAGGCTCGGCCTCGTTTGAATGTGCTAGCCGTTGGGCCGATGAGAGCGCGTCGACCTGAAAAAAGACCATCGGTAAAGTTTGGGAGATAGTGAATGGGTGGTGGATCAAAACTGCACTCATCATCATGTGCTTTGGATGCATACTGACTGTGATTCGAAGATTGATGCAGCTTGCTTGCGAACACGAAGACCCACTTAAAGCCCCAGTTAAAGCCCCACTCAAAACCCCAGCGACTTAGGCGATGACTTCACTAATCGGATCGATGTGTTCGACTCCGACTAGCTTTTGATCGAGGCCACTGTAGAAATACGACAAGCGGTTTGGGTCGAGCCCCAACTGATTCAAAACGGTTGCGTGCAAGCGTTTTACGTGCATCGGTTTTTCAACGGCGGCCGCCCCGAGTTCATCGGTTGTTCCGACGCTAACGCCGCCCTTTATTCCACCTCCTGCCATCCACATCGTAAATCCATATGCGTTGTGGTCACGGCCGGATCCCTTGGCGTATTCCGCGGTCGGTTGACGACCGAATTCACCGCCCCAAACGACCAAAGTCGAATCGAGCAAACCACGTCGTTTGAGATCTTTTAGAAGGGCTGCGACGGGTTTGTCTGTCTCGCCTGCATGTCGATTGTGATTGGCCTCCAAGTCGCCGTGTGCATCCCAGTTATCGTCGTTGTGAGCTCCGCCGCTATACAACTGGATGCACCGAACTCCGCGTTCTACCAGCCGTCGAGCAATCAGGCAGCGACGACCGAAATCTTGAGTCTTGGAGTCATTGACACCATAGAGTTCAAGCGTGTCACTGTCTTCAGTGCTGAAGTCGACTGCTTCGGGTGCATGCTCTTGCATCTTGTAAGCCAATTCGTAGCTGTTGATCCTCGCCGCCATATCATCATTGTCAGAGTGGTGGGCAATGTGCCGTTGATTGATTGAGTGAATTGAATCGAGCATCTCTCGCTGCACCGTACGTCCAACGCTTTCGTGCGGCTGGAGATCCAGAATCGGACTACCTTGACTTCGCAGCACAGTTCCTTGGTAAGTTGCTGGCATGTAACCACTGGACCAATTTTTTGCGCCACTAATAGGCCCCCCTTTTGGGTCGAGCATGACGACAAAACCCGGCAGGTTCTCATTGACCGTTCCCAGTCCATAGTTGACCCATGAACCGAGTGCCGGCGACCCGCTAAGGATCTTACCCGAGTTCATCATCAACATGGCTGAACCGTGAATGGGCGAATCGGCAGTCATCGAATGGAGGAACGCAATATCGTCGACGCAGGTAGCCACATTTGGGAATAGGTCGCTCACCCATTTTCCGGATTCGCCATACTGTTTGAACTTCCAGCGAGGTTCGACCACTCGACCGCCAGTCCGATGGCCGCCCCGTCCGAAGGTCTTAACGTCGACCGTTTTCCCGTCCATGCCAATCATGTTGGGTTTGTAATCGAACGTGTCGATGTGGC
>JANNNN010000199.1:0-7189 GCA_031398555.1 Planctomycetia bacterium
CGCGCCCGGTAGCAGTCGATGGCAACCTCCACCCCGTTGTCTTTGTCCCGCTGGGAGTCCGACATCCGCCACGCCACCTTCGGACTGAGGTCGGGGTCGTCTGGACCGCTGACATAGGCCAGCCCTGGGAAGTCGGCTGGCAGCAGATTCTTCGGGTACTCCCACGCGGCATCTCCGGCGAACTCGCCGCCGACGATCTCGGTCAGGGACTTCTGCGAGTTGACCAGCACCGGCGCGTGGCCACCCAGGACCGGCGGCTGCGCGCCGAACGGTCCGCTCACAAGAGTTGGGATGACTGCCATGACGACCGCCGCCATCGTAACCGTACGCATAACGCCCTCCTGTGGCCTAACGAATAAATTCATCGAGTGCGAGCGGAAGACTCAACGCAAGTCAAAACGGCTGATCGAGCACTTCTATTGTTCAAGTAAGCCGCTGTGCGGCGGATTGAATCGATCGACCATCGGTAAACTGCAGTCTCTTAAATCAGCTTCGTCATTTGGCAATCATCCTTGAATACTCAAGACCGGCGCAGTTTTCTGTATCGCTTTTCGGCGAACACTGTCGCTGGTCTTGCTTCAAGGAGCATGAGTATGTCAATTGATTCGAATCCGTCTTGTCCAATCATCGCGCGTTTCGCCGAGGATCTCAAGCTTAATGGTAAGCGCCCGAGAACTCAACAGTCCTACTCCCGCCATGCTCGGAAGTTTGCGGAGTTCCTCGGGCATTCTCCCGACTTGGCGACCGAGGACCAGTTTCGCAACTATCTTCTGCATTTAATTGATTGCAAGAAGTGGGATGCCAGCACGATCAACGTGTCACTGCAGGCTCTCAAGCTCTTCTACCGAGTCAATTACCCAAGGGACTGGAGTTCTCTGAAACTGGCTCGCATCAAAGTTGAGCAGAAGCTGCCGGTGGTTATTACTGCTATGCAACTCACTTGCTCGAGGCGGGTGTAAACCTCAGGCTGATTCAGAAGTACCTGGGGCATAAACACTTGACTTCCACCATGGTCTATCTGCATGTGACCACGGTCGGAGAAGGAGCGGCGATTGCTAAGATCACTGCGCTGATGAAACGCAATCCGTAGCGGGACTGTACTGTGAAACTCACAACATGTGTAATCACAACACGAGTTCCTGCACGCAGACCGCTGGTAGTGACGAAGTTCAGGCTTGGACAGTAAACGACATCTTGCGGCATTTTGGACCGGCTTACTTGGAGAAGTATCGGGACCGTATGTCGCTGGACGCGATTCACTGCGGTACTTAGCGCCGTATGTGTTTCGCGTTGCCATCGGCAATCATCGCATCCGGAGCGTCGAATGTCATGAAGACGGAACAGGCTCGGTCACATTCACGGTCAAGCCCAGCGGCGAGAAACACTATCGTCCGATGACTGTTCCGGCTGAAGAGTTCATCAGGCGTCTCCTGCAACATGTGCTGCCCAAGGGTTAAATCCCGGGGGTTTGGGGGCAGGCCCCCAAGAATTTAAACGGAGGAGGAAATTCAAGATTCCTCCACTTGACTTATTACTAGACGGTCGCTCACCCCTCGATCCCCTCTCCCCGAGTACAGGGCGAGGGGAAGCCAGGAATCAAGAAGACCCAACATAGACTCGCGTTGCTTGAACGCTCTTGCGGGACTTAAAGCTCTTTCAAGAACGAAACGGCATAACCGATTTCCTGGATCGTAGTCGGTGAGGGCTCGCGGTCGATTACGAACCAGCCGTTGTATTGCCGCTGCTCGAGATGTGCCAAGATAGTTGGAAATTCGGCGGAGCCCCGGCCTAGTGGAACGTCGATGCCGCGACCGCGAGCGAGATCGCGGACGGCGTCGCGAGCATGAACTAGAAGAACGTGGGGCGCGCAGGCAATCAACGAATCTTCAGCTGAAAAATTGTTGGCGATCAAGTTTGCTGGATTGAAGGCGATGCCAATGGTTTTTTCTGCCGTACTGTCGAGCAGGCTCGCCAGCCGCTCGCCGGGCTCTGATCCGGTCTCGGCGGCCAGCATCGCGCCGACATGCTGACCGAACCTCGCCAAGTCGGTCAAGCAAATCTGCAGTTGCGAATACGACGGATGTGCAACATCTTCCGGCACCATGCCAATTTGATTGACGACCACATTGCATCCGAGCGTATAGGCCAAACGCATAGCTTCTTTCGTAGCATCGATACGTTGCTCCAGATCTTGCAGAACGTCGTAACCGCGGCGAGTCCGAAATCGAACCGATGCAACCCGCAAATTCAAATCGTCCATCCACTTTTTTAGTTGACGTCGACCAGTATCAGTCAATTCTTTTGGCCTAATGTCCGTTCGAGCGTCGATTTCAACTCCGGTAGCCCCAAGTCGCGCAGCGGTTTGCAAAGCCACTTTCAATGGCTGGCCCAGACTGGCAATCTGAATTCCGATTTTTAATTCCGGCACTCTGGATTATTCCTTATCTTACAATTGGCTGATCACTTGCGGACTATGCATCACAACCGGCACAGTTGCTGGAAAACTACTCTGATTCAGGCAAGTCTTTACTGGTGCCGAGTTTCGCTCGCCTTGAGCGTGTTTTCGTTGCAAGCCCAAGACTTGGCGGTGGATCGTGTCCAGTCTTGGGAGTTCCAGCGTAGCGATCTAAATCCAAGTGACCAGTGGCCCAAGGGTTGGAAACGTCGCCAAGACCGCGAACATCCGGCGTATCTGACAATGAAAGTAGTTCCTCGCAACCCTGAAGCAGCAGCGGCCGCAGGCACGCTCAACAAATTTTGGGCAATGTATGAGGCCGGCAAACTGTCGGCCGATTACAACCCGGAACTCCCGCCGCCGCAAGTAACTCGGTTCATGGATTCGGTCGTGGATCGCTGTTTGGAACTGCAGATGGACGGAGCGTCGGCAGAAGTGATCGGCCCAATCGTACGACTTGACCCACGATACAGCTATGGGCTTGAGGCTTCGGTGCAATGCAACCAACTGAGCGGTCACCAAGCTTGGCTGGAACTTGAATTGCTTGACACTAGTTCTAAGGCGGTCAGTACTTCCACGACTGAAATGCTGACGGGAACCACAGACTGGAGACGCGTTCACTGCTTCAGTTCGCTGGACGAGCAGCACGATTTTCGCGCAGCGCGAGTGCGGATCATGGTCAAACGGAATGAGAGTCGCCAGTTTCGGGGAGTAGTGCGATTTGACAATATTCGCATCAACCGCGTTCCACGATTGGAACTGCGTAGCAATCTTAAACTAAATATCGCGCATCCAGGACAAGAATGTGAGATCATATGCACAGCGATTGGAATCAATAACAAGGAAGAGAATCCTAGTGTTCGGTTTCAGTTGTTGAATGAGCTGGGAGAAGTCGTCGAGCAGAGATCGGTTTCGCTCTCGCCAGTCGTTGAATCGCGAAACCATCCGTTAAACACAAGTAGCGACTTGAATCACTATGTTACGGCAAAACCAGATATCCGTCGCGTCTCGGGATCTGACAGTTCAAACAATAGTGTGAACAACAATTCTAATGGGCAGGCAAAATGGAAATTGCGACTCGACACACCAGGGCACTTTATCGCGAGAGTCTTTTTAGGCAAGCACGCGGGCCGCATTCGGGATAAGGAGCTTCCACTTGCGGTCGTCGACTCATCGCCGCTTGAAAGTCTAGGACCGTTCGGCTGGTCGTTACCCTCTGGGCTCGACAATGAACAACTTCGTAACATTCCACAATTGGCGCGTACATTCGGTGCGAATACAATCAAGATCCCGATTTGGCTGGACGTGAACGACGATGCGGCCGCCATCGATCAAATTGCGTGGCTGATCGAGCGTCTCCAGTCGCAGCAGGTCCAGTGTGTGGGTGTGATAGACCAACCGCCGAAGTCGCAGCGGAAGCAGTTTAACGATAACGACGAATTGCTACCGGTAGTTACTATATTTCAAAACAAAGCCATTTGGGAGCCACTGCTAGATCCCATCTTGTCGCGAATGACGATGAAGCTGAGCTGGTTCCAACTTGGTAACGATAGCGATCACAGCTTTTTGGCCAACGAGAAACTACTTCAGACGCTATCCGAGATACACTCGAGCGTTCAAACTTATAGTCAAGAACTGCATCTTGCGATCGCATGGCCCTGGTTGGACGGGCTGCCACAGGGGCAAACCATGGCTTGGGAGGCAACGCAATTTTCCATTCAACCTGAATTGCGAGCCGAAGAGTTGCCAAGTTACGTTGCCAGCAAAGCACATGAAGGGACAACGAAATGGCTGACGCTCGACTTTCTGTCGGCAAGTAAATACTCGCTGCTCGATCGAACTCGCGACCTGACCGAGCGCATCGTCATGATGAAAAAGCTTGGCATCGCCGCAGCCTACTTGACCAAGCCGACGGACCCAGATGTGGGTCTTTTCAACTCGAATTTCGAGCCCCAAGTCCTTTCAGTTCCTTGGCGGACCCTGGTTGAGCATATCGGTCCGGCTAGTTATGTCGGTCAGATCACGCTGCCCAGCCGAAGCCAGAATCATGTTTTCCAAAATGGCAAGGATGGATTCATGGTTATTTGGAATGACAATGTGAAGCAGGAGCAACTGTACCTTGGTACTGACGTGGACGCAGTGGACCTATGGGGACGGTCTGTTCCCGTCGAACCCGCTCGTTCGCCGCGCAGTGGCGTCGAGCAACGTGTGGCCGTGGGTCCTTGGCCCATCATCGTGCGAGGAATTGATTTGCCGATCGCGCGCTTCCGTATGCAATTTGAGCTTGGGACAGCGACGTTGCAGAGTCTGGTAGGCAGTGGGCAGATGGTGCCAATCAAAGTTGGGAATCCGTTCGGCAAAGTAGTGCGAGGCACAGTCGATCTGATCGCTCCGACGTTGCTGGAAAAGGAATTTGCAAGCCTGTCGTTGCAGGTAACACCCGAACGCGTGCTCGAAAAGGACTTTCCCTTAGCATTGCGATCCGATGTTTCAGCTGGCAAACACGCGGTTCGCTTTGATTTTCAGCTTGAAGCCGATAAAGCTGAACGATTCAGTACCTATCACGAGCTCACGGTTGGCTTCGACGATATCGATTTTCAGTGGCAGCTTCAGAAAGTCTCTGCGACTTCTGTGCTACTGCGCCTGACGGCGACCAATCGCGGTAGTTTGGAAACCACTTTTCATTGCAAGTTCTTTCCACCACCGTATCCCTATCAGCATTTCCAAGCGGATCGGCTGATGCCGGGGACCAACACCCGCGAGTATCTGATTCAATTGCCAAGTGTCGACGAAAACGCTGAGTTTTGGATTCGTTGCGAAGAGTTGGAGACGCGCCGTACGTTAAATTATCGCGTCAAGATAGATGGCTTCGCAACGAAATGAAGTGGCAAAACCTCCAGCTCTCGCTTCGACACAATTGAATTTTGGGGTAGCGGAATGCGTCAAGGGCTTGTTGATTTTATTGTAACCCGAAGCGTCAGCGAGGGATCAGACGCCCCTCGCTGACGCTTCGGGTTGACATCGGAGTCGAATTTCTTGTGGCAGTAATAAAATCAACAAGCCTTTGACGGCTTCCGCTACCTCAATAATCGTGCTATAGCTCTTGAGCAATCCCAAAATTAAAATTGGATGAAGCACGAGTTTCTTTTGACAGATCGCAAGCTGCAAGCTTACGCCGCTTTGTTGAGAGCCGACCGCAATGGACAGTCGGCTTTAATTGACGTACCGAGTCGGTAATTGTTTAACAGTAGCTTTGAACGCTGAGCTAACATCCGGCGCACCTCGCGGCGTTCGCCCCTCACCCGAGCAATTTGCATCGAATCATAGCCTGTTGTCTGATGACGCATCCAAGCAATCACTGCTGCTTCAGCTCGCTGTTCGATCGGGATCCTCGTCGTTCGCGCGACGGTACCGCTCCCGACAGGGGTGGCGTGAACAGTGATTGCCTTTGCCATCAGTTTCGCCACCTCTTGGTGATCGGCGTGAAATGCCAAGTAGGACAGGACCGCACCTTCAAAATCCTCAATATACTCCGCTTGTACTTTCTCGCGACGCTTTGCGTCGGTTGCCAGGCGTTTGGCATAAGTCTCAGTGCTTCGTTCTGCATCGACGTCCTTTCGCAGCCTGGCGATGGTCGCGGCCGACGCCCACACGCCGCGCGAAAACAACTTTCGCCCGCGTTTTTCTTGCATGATCCAATGATCACCGGCGGCTTTCACTCGTCTAGTTAGCATTGCATCGCCGGGCGGAAGCAGTTCCCAACCTGCGGGGACGGCCAGTACTTCTCCGTTGGCTTTTTTTACGGTGTTGGGAACAGTGCCTGGCAGAAAGATGTTGTCGCTCATTGGCAATTCCATTTGACCCCACTAATGATTGGCTGATTTAGCGAGAGTAACTTTCTCGACTGGACTATTTCAATTCGCTCGAAAGCCAAACGGCAACTCGCATCGGAGTGTCATTGCCGGTGGGCTGGAGTGCGCTTAGCAGCCGTTTGATCGATGTCTCTTGTTGGCTCGAATTCTTCGATGACAAATTCTGACGAAGTCCGTGTTCGGCCGCAACTCCCATCGCTTCTAATTGAGACAATGCATTATATCGCTCGGATGAAGAGTCGGCATCCAGTTGCTCGATCAATCGCTCAACTTCATGGGAATCAGTTCGGTGCATAGGGTTGTTCATAAGCTCACGCACCACTGGTATTGAACGGGTGATCTGCAAACTGGGTTCCAAGCGCGACAAACACGGCAGCATGTAGTCGCTGAAGGCCTGCGGTTCGTCCATGGCCAGATGCCACAGCGAACGCGATTCGAGTTTGATCGCGTTGCGTCCATCACCAAATTCAACTCGCACGGATATAGGCCCATCGGCTGGCTGATGGTAATGCAGTTTGTATCGGTCCACTGCGCTTCCGACCGTTCGCTCGATCTCCACTTTGCGATCGGCTTTGAAGCTCAATTGGACTTCTTCCTCGCCGCCATTGTCGCGAAACTGCAAAGTTGGTTTGCCGCGGTAGGTTGAGATGGAAATGGATCTTGTACGTTCACGACCATCGCCGAGTTTCGTGCGTTCGTGAGCGGCACCAATTCGAAAGTACTCGGACGAAAGTTGAAGGCGTCCGAGCACTAGTTCAAAGCGGGCCAATGTCGCGGGGACAAAGCGGGTCGACTCGACCTGCTCCGGAACTGCGGCACTTGATGCAACTCCAATATAAAAAGTTGCCAGCATAAGGGCAAC
>JANNNN010000222.1:0-5256 GCA_031398555.1 Planctomycetia bacterium
GCGGACAAATCCAGTTCTTCCAGCGTCACAGAGTCCAGCAAATTACACTGGCCGGAAAACTCTTTAAAGACAAGATCCTCTTCCATGGCCTCGGCTGGATCGAACACTTGCCTGACTTAACTTGCCTCAGAACGCTCTATCGCAGCTTTATCACTCGCTCCAGTGACACGCGCGATGACACAATTCTCAGCGCCGTTGCCGAAGCTTTTACGAAACGCAACATGCATGTCGTCCCAGCCACCGATCTCGCCCCACAGCTAATGGTCGACGACGGTTGCTTGACGCGCCGCACGCCCAACCGCCGCGAGACGCTCGACATCGAATTCGGTTGGCAGATTGCTCGCCAAATGGGCGGACTCGACGTTGGCCAGAGCATTACTGTTCGCGATCAAACGGTCCTCGGCGTTGAAGCCGTCGAAGGTACCGATGCACTTATCACACGCACCGGCGAGCTTTGCCCGCGAGGCGGATTTACGCTTGTTAAAGTCGCCAAGCCCAAGCAGGACATGCGCTTCGACGTCCCCACCATCGGCTTGCGAACCATTGAGAATTTGGTCCGCGCCGGCGGCCGCACCATCGCCATCGAAGCTCATCGAACGATCCTAGTCGACCGCAAACGAACCTTAGCCTTCGCCAACAAGCACTGTGTCGCCATCATCGCCCTCACTGTAGCTGACTCTCTTGTTGCTGCCCCGCCCGTGGCCGACGCTGCCAGCGTCGGCAATTCAATTTCCGAGACCGCTTCTCAATCAAAATTTCCCCGACGCCGCTCAGCGTAAAACCTGAGCCCTTAGTTAGACACAGAATAATCCGCCGTACAAGACGGCGGTATTCGACGGATATAACTAAGGTAATCCCGCAGGCTTGACCTGCGGATCGTTGGGTTTTTCGCTATGCCACCGACGTGGGTGGCACGTTACGAAATTACTCTTCACACCACTGCGACAAATCGCAGTTTCTTTGTAACAGTTCGGCAGATGCAACGCTTCTACCAACAGAGTTAACTCTCACCACCTCCAATCGTTTTCTGCACGAGGGTATTTTCCATGTTCACTTCTTTCGTATGCGTTCGACAAGTCGACACGAGCGACTGCGGTGCGGCATCCCTCGCTACCATTGCCAAACATTATGGAATTTCCTTCGGCTTGCAAGCCCTGCGAGAATTGGCGGGCACCGATCGAATCGGCACTAACCTGCAAGGCCTTGTTCACGCCGCGGAACATATTGGACTTACCGCCACCGCAGTCAAAGGGCCCTTCGAGGCACTTGCAGGTGTGCCTCTTCCAGCCGTTGCCCACATTGTCAATGAAGAAGGACTCGGGCACTTTGTCGTTCTTCATCAACTGCAAAAAAACACCGTCGTCATCGCTGACCCCGCCCAAGGCATTGTGCGCTTGACCAGCGATGAATTTTGCAAATGTTGGACGGGCTACTTACTCATTGTCAGCCCAAACGAAACACGACAACTGACCAAGAAACACGACACGGCACCAAGCCCAGCCAGTCGATTCATTGGTTTGTTGAGTACGAATAAGGGAATCCTCATCGAAGCCTTTGGGTGCGCGGTACTAATGACTTTGCTCGGCATTTCAACCTCGTACTTTGTCCAGCATCTAGTTGACTCCGTATTAGTGCGCGGTGAGTCCCGTTTACTGAACGCCTTGGGGATAGCGATGGCAACCATCGTTGTCTTTCGAACTTTGTTTGGAGTATTGCGTCAATATCTGCTTACGCACATCGGTCGAAAGATCGACTTGGCGCTGATCGCTGGCTATTCAAGCCACTTGCTGAGACTGCCCATCAAGTTCTTTGAAATGCGGCAAGTGGGTGAGATCCTCTCGAGAGTCAACGACGCGGCCAAAGTTCGAGAAGCGATCGGCGGTGCGACATTGACTGCGATGGTCGATGGTGTGTTGGTTCTGTTTACGGTTTCAGTGCTGTGGATCTACGATGCCCCCTTAGCCTTGGTAGCAACGCTCTTCGCTCCGTTGCTGTTGGCAGTTGTCGTTGTTCATCACCCTGCCACACGTCGGCGATCACGCCAAGCGATGGAGGAAGCGGCCAAGCTGTCCTCGCACCTTGTCGAAGATGTATCGGGCGTGGAAACGATCAAGGCCTATGGCGCCGAACGCGAACGCCAAGGACTCGGCGAACAACGGTTAGTAAGCATGGTTCAGTCGATCTTCGGCTTGCAGAAACTGCGTGTCAGCATGAGCGCTCTAGGAGGACTAGTCACTGGAATGGCCGGCATCGTCATCCTCTGGTACGGCGGACACCGAGTTATCTCGGGAGCCATGACCATCGGTGAACTCATGTTCTTTTACACACTCTTGGGCTACATGCTCGAACCTCTCGAACGACTAGCCTCAATCAATCTCCAGATCCAAGACGCGCTGATCGCAGTCGATCGCTTATTTCAAGTGCTCGACCTGGAAACCGAATGCAACGATCACCGCCGTGCGAGTCTCGATAGTGTTCGGCATGGAATAGAACTCAAGCAAGTCGGCTTCAAGTATGGGTGCCGTGACAAGGTCTTGGATGCACTGGACATCCGCATTCCCGCGGGAGCAACGGTTGCAATCGTTGGCGAAAGTGGATGTGGCAAGTCGACGTTACTCAAATTGCTGACACGCTTCTACGATCCGAGCGAAGGCCAAGTACTGATTGACGGAGTGGACTACCGAGACCTGGATATCGCCAGCCTAAGAAGCCGTATCGGATTCGTTTCACAAGATCCCTTCATCTTTAGCGGAACCTTGCGGGACAACATCGCACTTGGCTCCGACAATAAATCGCTGAACGAAATCGTAGCTGTAGCCAAAGGTGCCGGACTCGACGAATTCATTTCCTCATTGCCGGAGCGATACGACACAATCATCGGTGAACGCGGCGCAAATCTCTCTGGAGGCCAACGTCAGCGACTGGCTATCGCTCGCGCTCTCCTAAGACAACCCGACATCTTGCTATTCGATGAAGCGACGAGCCATCTTGATACAACGACCGAACGAGCCATTCAAGAAAATCTCAAAGGATTTTTCAGCGACAGGACGGTCATCATGGTCGCCCATCGACTCTCCACCGTTCGAGATGCTGACATGATCTATGTCATGCATGCAGGACAAGTAGTTGAGCAAGGCGATCATCGCAGCTTAATGGCCACGGGTGGACGTTACGCTCAACTCTGGAGATCCCAGACGCAAGGCTTAGCCCCTGCTCAAGCTGTCGATTTTCCAATCGAAAGCCACGTTTCCAACCCAATTCCAGTGTGCGAACTAACAGCACTCCGACGCTAAGTACGGACTGGAAGTCAACTTTCGAAATGAGCTAGCACGGGTCCAACTTAAGAACCTTTAAAGAAACCAATTATGTCAAAACCAATCACCATCAAACTTAACGACTGCACACAGTTCCGACAAACACTCGCACTCCAAACTCCTGCCATTGTGCACGGTACAGCTTTTTTGCTGGTAGGTTTGCTGCTTGCTGCGGTCAGTTGGTCAAGTATTGTTCGAGCCAATCTAGTCGTCCGGGCGTTAGGAAGAGTGCGACCACTTGAAATACCTACTCGTATTTTTGCTTCCTTCGGCCACGAGCTTGACGGTCGCGTGGTGGAAGCGGCCATCGAGGAAGGGACCATGGTTCGTCGTGGCGATACACTAATTCGGCTGAACACGGATGCGATCGACAATCATCTTGCCAAGGTTCGAAGAACCATCGAAACCTCGCAAGCTGAGTTGGCTGAACTGTCGCGAATGGATCAGCTTCTAGCCTTGCAGTTTGACGCAGCCAGTGAGAAAGCGAACGCAGAACTCAAACATGCAGAATCTCAATTCAATCGAGCGACCGAACAACGCGAGTCCGAGATTCGCCGCTGCCAAGACGAACTCGACACAGCAACAGATCATTGGAGCCGGTGCCAGCAGCTCCAAGGGACAGGAGCGGTTAGCAAGGCAGAAGTGGTGGAAGCCGAAAGCAAAGTCCGTCAGGCGAAAGAAAAAATTGTCCAAGCTCAGTTTGTAACTCATTCCGATCAAGTCGATGTCGCTCGCAAAGTACTTGAATTGATTCGTCATGACTCAGCAGTGAAGCGGGCTGAAATCGAATCTCGCAAGGTGGCTAAGCAAGGGGAAATCGAATCCAACAATAAGGAGTTAGCTCATCTCGAACTTCAACGTCAAGCGGCAACGGTCACAGCACCCATCGATGGTGTAGTTGTTTCTGGCCGAATACGCACAGGCGATGTGATCGAGTCCGGAAAATCGATTATCGAGCTGGTACCGCAATTGGGTTATCGCTTTGAAGCCTCCGTGCCAACTGAAGACGCTGGACAGTTAAGAGTTGGCATGCTCGTACAGATTAAATTTGATGCTTACGACTACCAGAAGTATGGAACGATGGAGGGTGTAGTCACCTACATCTCACCCGACTCGAAAGTCAACGAATCCAAAGACAGACCAACGCAACCAACCTTCGTGGTGCGAGTCGAAATGCGGGAAGAGCAGGTGTCCCGCGGCGACTGTGTCGGCAAGGTCAAACTTGGTCTAGGTGGCACAGCTGAAATCGTTGTAGGCGAAGAAAGCGTACTCATGATTTTTGTGAAACGCATTCGACATTCGATCAGCCTCGGCTAAACAAACTTTGTCCACTTCGAATAGCCTCTACGAAGTTGGACAATTCTATTCACCAGGGGCCTAGCAAGGGAGAACTGTACTATGAAAAAGAAACAAGATGTACCGAGTTTCAATAAAATTGACGCGCGAGAATTGACCAAAATTAAGGGAGGTCGAGGGCTGCTCGACACGCGAGTCGTCATCATCGGTTGCACAACACCTATTCCACCACTGCGTCCAGGACAAGTGACTTGGAACCCATGGATCGGTCAACCTTATCCCATGCCCGTTTAAGTTTGGAACAAAATGCAACACGTTTGTTTCGCCTCTTCGCGAACGGGTTGTTTAACTATCAAGTGAGAGGCATATCGACTTGGGAATACCAAGCGAAGGAGAATAGTATCATGGTCAAGAATATTGGAAATGTGCCACAAGGTTTCGAGTCGGTCTCGAACGTTGAACTGCAAATGGTGGCCGGTGGTTTGAGTTGGAGTGGCATTTGGGACTCCATCAAATCGGCTGCAAACTGGGTAGCGACACACGTTTTCGTGGATTTCCCACTACGAATGATTGGCTACAAAGGCAGCTTCTGAGCTGATTGCAAGACGAGTAGGATTCCAACAAAATGGGATCGCAACCAAACGCA
>JANNNN010000236.1:0-5661 GCA_031398555.1 Planctomycetia bacterium
CGCTCGCGTCCTCCATCTCATCTTTGAGATTGCGATATACCAGAGTCAATCCCAAGTGCAGTTCTGCAATGTGCTCTATGGGAACTGGCATCCGAGGCGCTTGCGGAAAACTCTTGTAATACTCTTCGAGTTGCATGACCGCAGCCGATTCGATCTCGTGGCGATCCTCGCGGGTTAACGAGTTAGGCATTGGTTCGACCTTTCTTCAGCGATACGGTTGGCTTGTTGTTGAAACTGAAAAATGTCTTCTGCGGTCAGCTGTTTAGCGGAGCGCAAAAATGCCGCCAGAGCTCTCGGTTTATCTCGAATGATCGGGGCCAGGTCATCGGCCACCCTTCCGGCCAGTGCTAATAATTCGTCCGGATCCAATTTCAAAATACGAGCCATCTGGACAACGACGTGTTCGGCCGGGGGTTTAAAGTTGCCTTGTTCAATTTGGGAAATGTAAGTGGGACTGACATCAAGCCGCTTCGCAAAATCGCGTAGGGTAATGTGTTGGCCAATCCGTAAATCGCGAATTCGCTGTCCGAAACTTTCTAATTCCATCGATCAAACTCCTAGTTAATTTCAAGCATCCATCCTCCTGCAGGACGCTCCTACAAATGTGAGACGCTCAAGGTTTCGATGACTCATTCATCACCGCTTCGCTCAACCGCAATCCCCTTACTATCTAAGTTCTCGAATGGTGTGACACGTTTGGTCACCAACCAGAAAATTGGGACAAAATTCCGAAAATTAGCTAAAAAACGGACGACCACGTCAAGTTTTTGAGAAGTAATAAGAGTAGGAGTAGGTTGTTAAACGAGACTGGAATTTTCCCATGGATGGAGACATATCAATGCGTCAAAGTGACTACACAACTGCACCTGCTGAGATGCGACTCGAACTCGCGAGCCTGTTAGCCAAAGGGGTGATTCGCTTGCACATGCAGCGGATGCTTAGCGACAAATCCGAGCCGGATCGGAACAATTCGCAACACTCTGCGAATTCTCTCGGGAGTTCTGAAACCGACCGCTTGAACTCTCTCCCACACCATGGCTCTCTGTGACACGCGGGTTAACTCTCCGTTGGCCCAGAAGGTTTTTAGATATTCCAGGGAGTTGAAATGAACATCGATAAAGAAGTGTCACAGATGCAGCGCATGACGGTGAATGAATTGCGTGCGACGTTTGCGGAAGTGCATGGTGAATCTACCAATAGCCGCCACAAAGTGTGGTTGATCAAACGTATCGCTTGGCGAATGCAAGCCAACATCGAAGGCGACCTGTCCGAAAGGGCACGCAAGCGAGCACTGGAGATTGCGAACGACGCAGACATCCGAATGATGCCACCGCGCGAGCGAAAGACACGGGAGGTCGCACCGCTGCCAACTACTGTTGTAGTTCACGTCGACTCCAAGCCAACTCGCAGTTTGGCCGTTGGCCAGTCGCTTCAGCGAGTTTACAAAGGCCAGAACATTGTGGTGCTGGTACGTGGCGATGGTTTTGAATGGCAAGGACAGAAGTACAAGTCGTTAACTGCGGTCGCCAAAGCTGTGACCGGCAAACACTGGAACGGATTCAACTTCTTTCGCGTCGATGGAGGTAAGGCCTGATGTCCAAAAAGCAAATTGCGAAACCCGAACCGAGCAAAACTTATCGTTGCGCGATCTACACTCGAAAATCGACCGAAGAGGGGCTGGAACAAGAGTTCAACTCGCTGGACGCTCAGCGCGAAGCGGGTGAACTATACACTAGTAGCCAGAAGCACGAAGGCTGGGAGTGCCTTGATACGAAGTATGACGACGGTGGTTTCACCGGAGCGAACATGGAACGTCCGGGCCTTCGACGCTTGCTGGCCGACATAGCCGCGGGCAAGATCGATTGTGTTGTGGTCTACAAAGTCGATCGATTGAGCCGAAGTCTGCTCGACTTCGCACGGATCATCGAGATTTTTGATCGCCACCAAGTCACGTTCGTGAGCGTCACACAGTCGTTCAACACTGCATCGTCGATGGGACGTTTGACGCTCAATGTACTACTTTCATTCGCACAGTTTGAGCGGGATATGATCAGCGAGCGGACACGCGACAAGATGCGAGCGGCCCGGCGCAAGGGACGGTGGATCGGAGGCAGGCCGATTTTGGGCTACAACGTCGAGAATACCAAGCTGATCGTTGATCCAATTGAAGCTGGCCGCGTACGAGAGATATTCGATCTGTACTTGCAAATGAAATCGACGCTACAAGTCGCGCGGCTACTGAACGAACGCGGATGGCGAATGAAGGAGTGGATGACCAGGAAGGGTAAGACAATTGGTGGAGGTGAGTTCAATAAGAACAAGGTCACCGCCGTTCTCACCAATGCAACCTACACTGGCAAGATCGAATACGAAGGGAAGCTCCTTCCGGGTCTACAGGAGGCGATCATCAAACAGAATGTCTTTGATCGTGCACGGGAGATTCTGAAGCAGAATAGTAAAATCAAAAAAGACCTGAATCGATGTAAGCACAACGCATTGCTCCAGGGGCTGGTTCGCTGCGCGGCATGCAACTGCGGCATGAGTCATACCTACTCTAAGAAGGGATCCATGCTCTATCGCTACTATGTTTGTCACAAGGCACAGAAGCAGGGCTGGGACAGTTGCCCATCACCTTCGCTACCTGCCAGCGAGATTGAAGACTTCGTAGTTGAACAGATTAGACGCGTTGGCCGGGATCCAGGCGTAGTCCGCGACACGTTAGACCAGAGTCGTATCCAAACTCAATCGACCGTAGAACGCCTCAAGAAAGAAAAGAACGCGCTAGAGCGGGCGATCCTTGGCCAGTACGAGCGCCTCAACCAAGCTATCGCTGATAGGGCAAACGATTTGGAGTACGCTGACATCCAAGACCAGATCCGCGAGAAGGAACAGCGAGTATTTGAGATCGTAGATGAAATGACGGCTGTATCGAGTTTGATGATTGATGAGTCTCAAGTTCGCGACGCGCTGGAGCGATTCGATGAAGTTTGGGCTGCGCTACTGCCCGCGGAACGAGTCAAAGCAATCCAGCAGATTGTCGGTTCACTTAGCTATGACGGTCACAGCAAGGAACTATCTATTTCGTACCATCCCATTGGAATCAAAACCTTTAGCCAGGAACAACAAAGTAAAGAAGGAGCCGCCACATGTTAACCGCCAAGCACAAACTGGAGTTCAAATCCGGCAAGCGAACCGCCAAGACAATAGTCGAAGCTGGAACACAACTCGAGCAGCCCACTCCGGTTCGATTACCTCGCATCACCAAGATAATGGCCCTCGCCATCCGCCTCGATCAATTGATCAAATCCGGCCAAGTGACAGACCAGGCCGAATTGGCAAGGATCGGGCATGTCAGTCGCGCGAGGCTAACCCAGATCATGGATTTGAATTTGTTGGCACCAGATATTCAGGAGATGTTGTTATCCTTGACTGCCGTGCGCGATATTGTTCAGACGACTGAGAGAGAACTCCGGCCAATCATTGCAACGCACAGCTGGAAGCTGCAACGCATGATGTACTTCAAGTCGTGAAGGAGAATATGGAGCTGGGCCAGTTAAGCGTATTGACATAGGACGGTTCGTCCTGGGTTACGAATCGAATTGGAAACGATTGTCCATGTCGTAATGCTCGACGGCATGAGCATAGGCGCCTAGCAGGTGGCCACCGGTGGCCGCGGGCCGGGTTGCAGACGGTATATTCTGGAGACGGTTCGACACAATCGACGATCCCCAGGATCAGTTCGCGGGGCGTGAAGTATCGGCTTGCCCTTTGGGGCTTTCAGCGACGCTTTTGGCCAGCAAGCCTGCGGGGATACCGCCCTTTGACATCGGCTTGCATGCTGGACCAGTTTTTCGGTGTCGATCCACTCGACAATCAAGCCGCGGAGCGTGGCGGGGTTTTGGATTTCCTGCCGAGCCTTTTTGAAGATTGCCCCGAGCATCCAGACCTTAGTCATCGTCGTGATTCTGTTTTCTACTCTGCCTTCGTCGGCGTCTTGGAATTCGTGGGATTTTGTCCAAAACCTCATCCACAGCATCAACGTCTTTAAGCGCTTTGTTCGCTTCATCAAGACCAGCACTTAGTAACTTCTCGAAGAGGTCTAGCCCATTGGACCGCGTTTCCTCGAAGCGTTGCAGGGTCATCGCAATCTCCACCAGATACGGTCCGACTTCGTAAGCGTTGAACTCGCGACGCCGCAATTCGTCAAAGCGAGTATCGACCAATCGCTGCGAAAACGCCAAAATCTCGGGTTTGAGGTGTGGAAGAATATCGGTAAGTTGGCCAAGCACCTCCTCTGCCAATCCTCCACTAACTGTTTCAATTTGCTCCGTTAGCTTCCTCAGAATAGTGGATGTCTGTTCGTCAGCAGGTAATGCGACTTCATTCCAGAACAGACGTCGAATTGCATCCGTCGCACCTGAATTGCCAAATCCAATGACTTGAGCAACGATTCGAGAGCATTCTCTCGGCTTATTTAGGTCATCCCACAGATTTGAGGCGGCATGTGCCACACCAACTAAGAATGCGCCCGGAGGGCTCTCAGCTTCAAAAAGATGCACTTCAAGTACAGGAGAGGCCCACTCTGACGTTTCATCCAGCAGAGAACAAAGGGTTATCAACTCTCCCGCAGACTGTTGGTCAAATTTGTCATTCGATTTAGCTAGTTGGGCAAAGATTGTAGTGAGAAATTCTGAGTCGAGAAATCTGGCGAGCCTCGCGAGCAATCTGCAGCCAAACGATTCAGATGCAAGCTGAGGAAACTTGGCAAACAGTTTCGCGATAAGTGATTTCCCCAATTCAGGCGAACAATAGGTGCCGCGAACATAATAGAGACTGTCGGAGAACATGCGCCACGTCTTATACGAGACATCATTCTCAAGGTGCACGGATAGCAACGTGATCCACCGATCGCCCTGCGGGTTATTCTTGGCGAGAAGGCTCTGAGTTAATGCGATGAGTGTGTAATACGAGTTGTCGGTATCAATGATTACTGAACCGAGGCTCTCCCATAGTAAGCTCTCCTCAGGACGCCACTCCCTATTGTCATCATCAACACCTACGTGACGGGTTATGTCCCATGGCTTGACAAGCCACGATTCCAAGAGCTCATTGTGTTCTTCGGGAAGGCCGTCATCGTCACAGTGCGATCGCAATACGTCGGAAGCAGCGGATCGGAACTCTTCACAGTCAGCACAATCGGCGCTAATGTCCTTAATCATAGCGAGCACCAAGTCACGATCTTCGCTACCTGAGAATCCTCGCAATGTACGGCTAATGTTCGTCTTCAACCCGTTTGAGACGAGCAACCGAACAATTTCGGCAGCTCTGGCGGCGTTGGATTCGGCAAGTTTTGATAATTCGTCGGCCGCTGCTTCGCTACCGCCAAATTCCTCCCAACCGCCTTCAATTGTACGTCGGTCACTGCGGTCCTGTTTTTGTTTCGAGAACGCATCTAGCAGTTGTTCATCGTTTGCGGTCACCATTTCTGCTTGTTCCATGGGCGGAATCGTTTTCACATATCCTGAACGTCCCTTCACGAGCTCTCGGTCCCAGTTTGGTAAAGCAGCTTTTTCGCTCTCAATGAATTCGGAAAGTGAATCTGACCTGAACTGTAGTGGTATCGCGTCAAGCAGATGAAGACGGGACTCTCGATCCCACTCC
>JANNNN010000239.1:0-2624 GCA_031398555.1 Planctomycetia bacterium
CTCTCTCGCGTCCGGGCCACACTTCTTCAGTGCGTTCAGCGCGGAGCGGACTCGGCGTCATGACGCAAGAAGACTTCGATCGCTATTTCGAACGCTATCTGTTGGGCTCGCTTAGCGCCGAAGAGGCTGACGCATTGCGGCGCGGTTTGGAAGATCCCGCATGGCAACGCCGCTGGCGGGAACTCTCGGACATGGAAGGGATGTTGGCAGAGGAATTCAAAGTCGAAGCCGATGTCTCCAAATCCGGGCGGCCCGCTTCCAAGCCAAAACGAACGGTGAACACTTCACGCAAAGCTGCGCGAGGCGATTTCCGTTCTTTCAGAATTATTGCAGCCGCGGCAGCAGTGCTGCTTGTTGCGACGTTCGCAATCTTTCAGTACACGCGTTCCGAAAGCAATGTAACTGTTGCTCATTTAAAGAACGTCGTCGGCGATGTTGTCGTCCTGCGTGCGACAGGCCGAGTTCCCGCGCAGAATGAACAAGGGGTGCGGGAGAATGAGGGCGTGCAAGCCGCAGTGGGTGCTCGAGCGACACTGCTTTTCGAAGATGGAACCCAGCTCACGCTGAGTGGCGACACTGAATCGCGTGTTTGGTTGCGCTCGCCGTATGTCCTGGGACAGGAGGGAAAGCAACTCCTTCTGGACGCTGGCCGCATCGAAGCGTCGGTTGCGCCGCAGCCTGCGAACCAGCCGCTTGTTATGCGCACGCGAACGTCAGAAATATTTGTACTCGGAACAGAATTCATACTTCAGACGACGCAGGCGACGTCGCGCTTGGAAGTCCGTTCGGGGCGCGTGCGAATGCAGCAACTCGTGGACGGAAAAAAAGTCGGAACAGCAGTCGAAGTCGGCGCACCGAGCTCGTCATCTTTCTCGCGATCGGTGGGGCGCTGCACCACACCAAAGTGCAAATTCGGTCTCGCAAAGCCGCTCATGAATTGTTTCGGCCGCTTCAGTCCGAGGACTTTGCAAATGTCCTCTCGAACTCGCGGTGTGGCAGTCGCTGTTAAGGCAACTGTTTGCACACCACCGAGCCACTCGCGAAACTTTCCAAGCTTGGCATAATCGGGACGAAAATCGTGTCCCCATTGACTGATACAGTGCGCCTCATCAATGGCCAATAACTGGATCGGCGTCGCGCGAATCGCGTCTAGAAATCTCGGATTGCGTAACCGCTCAGGGGCAACATACACCAATTGGTATTTACCGGCAGCCACGTCTTGAAGCCGTTCGTTCTGTTCACCGGACGACAAAGTGCTGTTGATCAGAGCGGCTGGAATACCACGCTGGCCAAGACTGTCAACTTGGTCCTTCATCAAGGCAATCAGCGGCGAAACGACAATTGTAAGTCCTTGCCTAAACACACTAGGTAATTGATAGCAAAGACTTTTGCCGCCGCCAGTTGGCATTACACACAGGCAATCGTCCCCATCGACAATTGACGAAATGACCTCCCTCTGCCCAGGTCGAAACGACTGTAGGCCGAAGCGAGGCAGAGCGCTTTCTAAATCGTAATGGGCCGAGGACATGCGAAACTCAACTGAGCGGATTGATTCAAATGCGTGAGGCATCACGAGGCCAGTAGCTCGGACGATCATTGTAGTAAAACTCTGCCGATTCGCACGCCCTTGAGGACTGACCTGCCGACATGGTAGCGTGTTTCGCAAGAAACCGGAACTTCGCTTGCGAAGTCCGAATTCTCCGTCACTCGCCCGCCCCCTACCGCTTCGCATGCAGTTGTGATCAAAATCAGCTTTTCCGCCTTTGGAACGAATCGCCTAACGCCGACTTCTTGCCCGCTAAACCAAATCCGATGCAATCAAAAAACCATTTCTATGTCGCTCAGCTTCCTCAGTTATTGCCCTCTCAATGGTTGAAATCCGAACCAACTGAACCTACGTTAGCAGTCGTCATTGATACACTTCGATTCACATCAACAGCTTGCATGGCCCTTCAAGCCGGCGCGGATTCAGTATGCATAGCTGCCGAAGTCGAAGCCGCGCGACACCTAGCCGACACTCTGGGAAAAGGAGCTCTCCTGTGCGGCGAACGTCATTGCCATCGCATTGAAGGTTTTCAGTTAGGCAATAGTCCGTTTGAATATACGCCAGCAATTGTCGCGAATCGGGATTTGGTGTTTTCCACCACCAACGGAACCCGGGCTGTCACAGCGGCCGAAGGGGCTCAGCAAGTCCTTCTGGCAAGTCTCCTGAATCGTAGAGCGATTGCAGATTATGTTTGCGCGAGCTCGTACAAACGCATATGGATTTTGTGCGCCGGGACCGACGGTCAAATCGCCGCCGAAGATGTGCTTACCGCTGGTGCCATTTTAAGTGATTGCCTAGACCGCGATGCAACTAGCATCCTCGCAAACGACTCCGCCACAATCGCACTGCAGTTGTTCGAATCCAGACGAGACACGTCCGGATGCGTTTCCGAAAAAGCCCTTATCGAGTTGTTGACCGAAGCCGCCGGAGGTCAGAACTTGATCCAATCTGGCTATAGCTCAGACATAGCCGCTGTAGCTCGGCTCGATACCATCAACATCGTACCAAGCAACCGCCCAGAGAACCCGGTGAAGTTTGAAGTTTGAAGTGAGGAATTTGAAGTGAGGAATTTGAAGTG
>JANNNN010000241.1:0-10908 GCA_031398555.1 Planctomycetia bacterium
GCGGAATTGCTCGAGTTGGTTGAGCTTGAGATTCGTGAGCTGTTGACGAAGTACGGTTTCCCCGGTGACGATGTGCCAATCGTTAAGGGAAATGCTCTAGCGGCTTACAATAATCCCAAAGACCCGGCGTCTAGCAAGTGCATCTCTGAGTTGCTTGATGCAGTTGACGCTTATATTCCGCAGCCGACACGTGAAGAAGACAAGCCATTCTTGATGGCGATCGAAGACGTGTTCAGCATCGAAGGTCGCGGAACTGTCGCGACAGGTCGTGTTGAGCGTGGTGTAATCAAAGTCGGTGAAGAAGTTGAATTGATCGGCTTAAAAGAAATGCCGACCAAGACCACCGTCACCGGTGTTGAAATGTTCCGTAAGGAAATGAAAGAAGCTAAGGCTGGCGAAAACGTCGGTTGCTTGCTTCGCGGTATGAAGCGTGAAGACATTGAGCGCGGTCAAGTTTTGGCTAAACCAGGCTCGATCACTCCTCACACCAAGTTCGAAGCAGAAATTTACTGTTTGAGCAAGGATGAAGGCGGCCGTCATACGCCGTTTTTCAGTGGCTATCGCCCGCAATTCTACTTCCGTACAACGGACGTTACTGGTTCCACCAAGCTGGTAGATGCAGAAATGTGCATGCCTGGCGACAACGTCAAGGTTGAAGTAGAGCTGCAGAAGCCGATTGCGATGGACGACGGTGTTCGTTTCGCGATTCGTGAAGGTGGCAAGACGGTTGGATCAGGTGTTGTTACCAAGATCCTTGCCTAGGCAGTGCTCGTTGGCTCGCCTGAAGCAACGTTTTGCTTGAATTGATTAGCGTCGCAATTAATTGGCGATTGGATCCTTTGCCAAGTATCCAGTCGCTCAGTAGTGTGTTAGATGCGGTAATGTGTAAGATATCGAGAGCTGTAGGGATTGTAGATTCCTGCTGCTGTCTGTTGTTGAAATCAAGCAGCGTGAACGGGCGTAGTTCAATTGGCAGAGCAGCGGTTTCCAAAACCGCAAGTTGGGGGTTCGAGTCCCTCCGCCCGTGTTTTGCGAGTTGGGCCTTGTGAATTGATTTTTAGAATGTCATGCGAAGGACTCGCAGGAGCGGAGCAGTAAATGGCCTCGGGAGACTCCTTAATGCCGAATCGACCACTGTTGCAAGAAATGTTTGCATCGGGGGTTTACAAGCGTAATCAAGGTCGCATGGTGCGACAGTTTACGTGTTTGGCGATTTGGCTGGTGGTTGCAGTTGCGATGTGGAGATTCCACATGCTGTTTCTGCACCCCTACATTACTGAATGGGTGCCTGCTGTTGGCGGTTGGCTGAGCTATCTCGTGGCTGTCGCTTTGGGCGGAGTCGGGATTTGGTTTGGGTATCGCTTGGTCAACTGGCCAAAGTTTGCGGATTTTTTGATTTCGGTAGAAGCAGAGTTGAACAAGGTTTCGTGGCCGACCCAGCGCGAGTTGGTGAGAGCTTCGATTGTGGTGATCTTTACGATCTTGTTCTTGTCTGCGATATTGTTCGTTTACGATTTAGTGTGGCAACTCGTTTTCACGGCGTTGGGGATCAAGTGATCTTTGAGGTCAGCGTTGAAACGGGTCCACGTGTTGCAATTTCTTCCTAGCCAGGAGATGCAGCGGTAGGCGTTTCTTCGAAACTTTTACCGCGGTCGCCAGTACTGGCGTGGGGGTGCTTAAGTGAGTGAAGCTGATAAAAAAGTCGCGGCCGCTGATGGTCCAATCGTTATGGATTGGTACATCATCAAGGTCGCATTCAATCGCGAAGATAGCATTCGCGATGCGCTGCTAAAGCGTATTAAGCTTGGTGCCATGGAAGCCTTCTTTGGGGAAATCATTATCCCTACAGAAGACGTGGTAACCTTCACACGAACCGGTACTCGCCGCGTTGTCAAGCGGAAGCTCTACCCAGGTTATTTGATGGCCTATATGTCCATCAATGATGACACCTGGTTCTTGGTTAGGGAGACTCCTGGAGTCGGTGATTTTACCGGTTCCAATGGCAAGCCGACTCCAATGGATCCGCATGAAGTTGAGCGGGTTGTCAAGTCTGCACGCCCTGACGAAGAAGAAGGCGAGAAGGTGGCCCTTAAAACAGCGATTCCATTCCGATCGGGAGATCGAGTGCGCTGCAAGGAAGGCTACTTTCAAAACCTTGAAGGCGAAGTCGAGAAAGTGGACGAAGCCAATGGTCGCGTAACAGTGATCATTAGTATCTTCGGACGCAGTACGCCTGTTGAGCTTGATCACTGGCAGATCGAAGCCGTTTAGTTTCGATTTGTGTGGCTTACGCAATAAGTGGCTCTGGTAGTCCTTCTTGCCTAAGCGAATTGACATGTTACGAGTAACTTTCCTAGTCGTAAGCGATTGGGATTTATACAGTTTAGCGGAGTGATTTTCTCCTATGGCAAAGCAAATGGTGGGACAAGCCAAGTTCCAGGTGCCGGGTGGTTCCGCCACACCAGCACCTCCAGTTGGTACGTCTCTCGGTAGGTATGGTATTAATCTCGGTCAGTTCGTTTCGCAGTTCAACGAACGAACACGAGAGTTCAACGGAACGCCGATCCCTGTTGTGGTTACGGTGTACTCCGATCGTAGCTTCGAATTTATCACGAAAAGCCCACCGGCCGCTTCGCTCCTGAAGCAAGCTGCGGGGATTGCAAGTGGTTCCGGCGAGCCCAACAAGAAGAAGGTTGGTAAAGTTACGCACTCGCAGATTCAAGAAATCTGCAAAAAGAAAATGGCGGATTTGAACGCTCGCGACCTGGAACATGCTGCTCGCATGATTGAAGGCACCGCACGCAGCATGGGCTTAGAGGTAGTGGAGGGTTAAATTATGGTCAAACCAACTAAAGCAATGAAAGCCATGCTTGCAAAAGCGCCTGGCAAGACGATCATGCCGCTGGCTGATGCGATCACGATTCTGAAGGACTTTCCAGCTCGGAAGTTCGATCAGTCTGTAGAAATTCACATGCACTTGGGCATTGATCCGGCGCAAGCGGATCAGTTAGTGCGTGGTTCGGTCGTCCTTCCTCACGGTATTGGCAAGACGCAACGGATCGTTGTGTTCGCCAAGGGCGATCTGGCGACCATCGCGACCGAGTCCGGAGCCGATGTTGTTGGCCAAGACGAACTGGCGAAGAAGATCAAAGACGGTTGGACCGACTTCGATGTGTGTATCGCGGCACCTGACATGATGGGGCTCGTTGGCCCATTGGGTAAGGTTCTAGGTCCGCGTGGATTGATGCCATCGCCTCGATCGGGTACGGTTACCGCCGAAATCGCTCGGGTCGTTAAAGAGTACAAGGCTGGTAAAGTTGAGTTTCGCAACGACAAGGGTTCAAACCTGCATGCTATCGTGGGCAAGCTGAGCTTTGAGCCTAGCAAGTTGATTGAGAATGTTGAAGCGTTCATCCACTTTGTAAATAGCCTCAAGCCGAACGCATGTCGCGGTACTTACATCAAGAGCGTCGCGCTGTGTGCGACGATGTCGCCTAGCGTGCGAATTGCGGCGTAGTTCTTCGGGATGCGGTTCTTCGGATATTGGGTTCGATTTTAACTTGAGCGGAATTGGTTATGAGTAAGTATGTAAAGAACCTGGTGACAGGTGACATAAAAAATCGGCTTGAAGGCGTCGCTGACGCAGTCCTGGTCAATGTGATCGGAATGGATTCAGCTTCGACGTTCGGCATACGTAAAAAATTGCGATCGAAGGCAATCAACATGCTGGTCATCAAGACCAGTATGGCGGCCCGAGCAACTGACGGCACTTCACTGCGCCCGATGTTCGACAATCATGCCGGTTCGTTGGCAATGATTTGGGGTTGCGAAGACTTCGTCAGCTTGGCGAAAGAAGTTGCTGACATTGTCAAGTCCAAAGAGTTCGCCAAGTTTGAACTTAAGGGCGGCGTCATGGACGGCGACGCACTGACTCCTGAGCAGGTGCTGGCCATCAGCAAGTGGCCAAGCCGCACTGAGCAGATTTCGATGTTGGTCGGTCAGATCCTAAGCCCAGGATCGAATCTGGTTAGCCAGATTTTGAGCGGCGGATCCAACCTTGTTGGACAACTGAAGACCATTATGGAAAATAAGGAGGGTGAGGCATAGTCACAATTGTTCTGCGGAACGACTGTGGCCGTGCAATCGCTTGCACCCTGAAGCTGCGGGAGTGAACCGCTTGTTCGAAAATTGATTTTGATTGGTCGTTCGCGATTCTCGCACCGGTTACCGGTGCAACGGTGACTCGGGAAATCGGCCGCAAGTTTAGAAGTTAATCCATACACACGTTTAGTAACTATTAGAGAAGGGTTCCCATAACCATGTCCGAAACAACATACGCAGACGATATCAAGCAACTCGGTGAGTCGATTGTCGGTCTGACGCTGAAGCAAGCCAAAGAGCTGAGCGATTATCTAGAAAACGAACACGGTATCAAAGCTGCCGCTGGCGGGGCTGTCATGATGGCCGCTCCAAGCGA
Source organism: Planctomycetia bacterium (assembly GCA_031398555.1). Lineage (GTDB taxonomy): Bacteria > Planctomycetota > Planctomycetia > Pirellulales > Pirellulaceae > Aureliella. The sequence goes on from JANNNN010000241.1 coordinate 4,478, forward strand.
CTCAGGTCCTGCAGCAGTCGTTGAGCAAACTGAGTTTGACGTGATCCTGACCGGCTTCGGCGAGAACAAGCTAAACGTCGTTAAGGTTGTTAAGAACCTGACCGGGGCTTCGCTAATGGATTCGAAGAAGCTGGTTGAGAGCTGCCCAGCTAAGATTAAGGAAGGCGCATCGAAGGATGACGCAGCCAAGATCAAGAAGGAACTGGAAGAAGCCGGCGCGAGCGTCGAACTCAAATAGCGCCTCCTTTCTGAAAGAATGCGGCAAAACCCCCGCCAGGGCGGGGTGGTTGGGCCTGTGAAGCGTGCTTTTGGGTATGCTTTTTGCAGGGAGCGAGCGGGTCCCAGTCCGTTTACCGCTATATTAAGCACAAGCATGGAGTGGTGCACAGTTGAGGCAGGTTGACCGGTTTAGGTCTCCCTCGCCTGTTTTACCATAGAAAACTCGCATCAGCTTGCCTAGACTGGGTTTGCCAGCTTGGGTGAGCTGCGTTATATTGATACCGTGCATGTCGGCCAGTTCGCTCCTTCCCTGCTATTTTCCCTATCCGGCGCGGTACGTGTCAGGACACCGATACCGCTGCGCCGTAGTCTTTTGACAGTACCTGCGTGTGTCGAGCACGGGATTATTTGGGCAGTGTAGGTACTGCATTGTTAGGGGCGATTCTGATTCTTTAACGTGGTTCCTTTAGGAGAACACTTCGTCAATGGCCACTTCCTCGCAAAGACGACTGAAACCGACTTCGATTCGCGTATTCGGTACCGGTTTGGATGCCTTAGAAATCCCCAATCTGACCGAGCTGCAAACTAGAAGCTATGAAGCTTTTTTGCAGGAAGATCTCGCGCCAGAGAAACGCAAGATCCAAGGCTTGGAAAGCGTCTTCAAGGAAATTTTTCCTGTCGAAAGCTACGACAAGACGGTTTCGCTTGAATACCTTCGCTACGAACTTGGCAAGCCTCGCTATACGCCCGACGAATGTCGCCAATTGCGACTGACGTACGGCAAGCCGATGAAGGTTTGGTTGCGGCTCAATCGTGAGCAACCGATTGAAGAAGAAGTTTATCTGGGTGACATCCCAATCATGCTCGGCGGTGGTGAGTTCATCATCAACGGTGCTGAGCGCGTTGTGGTTAGCCAATTGCATCGCAGCCCGGGTGTCGACTTCGTTGAAGATCAAGACGGAACCAGCGATCGCAAACTTCCGAGCTGCCGGGTGATTCCTGAGCGTGGTAGTTGGATTGAAGTGAACGTCACCAAGAAAGATTCGTTGAGCGTTCGTATCGATCAAAGCGGTAAGTTTTCCGTCATGACTTTGCTTCGCGCGATGAGCGCCGAACTGAGCTCGGACAGTGACCTCTTGCGAGCGTTCTACGAAACTTCCGTTGAAAAGGTTGTCGACGGTCGCAGTGCTGCGAAACTTGAAAACAAAGTAGCGGTCGACGACGTGGTTTACCCGAGCGATTCCGATCGTTCTGGTGAGATCATTCTCGAGGCAGGCCACAAGATTACCAAGGAACTGGCCGAGACGATCTGCACTTCGGGCATCGATTCGCTCGAAGTGATGGAAGCTCCGAAGTCGCCGTTGATCGTTAACGCATTGGCGGAAGACAATACGAACAGCCACGAAGAAGCGCTGCTGCGTATTTATCAGCGCTTGCGTCCAGGCAATCCGCCGCAACTTGAAAAGGCTCGCTTGCTGTTCCATGAAAAGTTTTTTGATGCAAACCGTTATCGTCTGGGTCGGGTGGGTCGCTTCCGCTTAAATCGCAAGCTTGGGACCAACGTTCCAGAATCCGAGATGACTCTGAAAGCCGACGACTTGATCGCTTCGATCAAGTACATGATCAACTTGTATGATCCAGATTCGGGCGCACAGTTCGACGACATCGATCACTTGGGCAATCGCCGTTTGCGAACGATCGACGAATTGGCTTGCGAAGAACTCCGAAAGGGCTTTTTGAAGCTTCGCCGCACGGTTCAAGAGCGAATGAGTTTGAAAGAGGCGGATGAAATGTCCCCTCGCAGTTTGGTGAACCCAAAGAGCATCAGCGCTGCGATCGAATATTTCTTCGGTCGAGGCGAGTTGTCTCAGGTGGTCGACCAGACCAATCCGCTAAGCCAATTGACTCACGAACGACGGTTGTCTGCCCTCGGCCCCGGTGGTTTGAATCGTAAACGTGCGGGCTTCGAAGTTCGCGACGTTCACATTTCGCACTACGGTCGTATCTGCCCGATTGAAACGCCTGAAGGTACGAACATCGGTCTGATCAGCTCGCTGGCTATCTACGCCGGTGTGGATGAGTACGGTTTTTTGATCACTCCTTACCGCAAGATCGCTAAAGGCAAGTTGACCGACCAGGTCGAATGGCTGCGAGCGGATCAAGAAGGCAATGTTTACATTTGCCCAGCGGATACGGAAGTCAAAGACGGTGGATTGGTTTCGGGTCCGAATATGATCGCCCGCTACCGAGCTGACTTTGAAATCGTTCAGCCTGAAGAAGTCGAATACATGGACATTGCCCCTAGCCAAATGGTGGGCGTGTCGGCGGGTTTGATTCCGTTCCTCGAGCATGACGATGCTAACCGCGCCTTGATGGGTTCGAACATGCAGCGTCAAGCCGTGCCGTTGCTGGTTACGGAACCACCGATCGTGGGAACAGGCCTTGAAAAGGAAGTTGCCAAGAACAGCGCGATGGTCGTCCGAGCTCGCCGTGCGGGCAAGGTCACCTACTGCGATGCGCTTCGCATTGACATCGGTCCAGATACTTATCCAATGCAAAAGTACCAAGGGCTGAACGAGCGAACTTGCTTGAATCAGCACCCGATCGTCAATATCGGTGACAAGGTCGAAAAAGGCCAAATCATCGCTGACGGTGCGGCCACGTACTTGGGCGAATTGGCTCTCGGTCGTAACGTGTTGGTCGGCTTCATGTCGTTCGACGGTTACAACTACGAAGATGCGATCATCATCAGTGAAGAGCTGGTGCGTGCCGACACGTACACGTCGATTCACATCGAAGACTTCGATGTCGAAATTCGTGAAACGAAGTTGGGTCGCGAAGAGTTCACTCGCGATATTCCAAACGTTAGCGAAAAAGCACTGCGTAATCTGGATGAAAGCGGTATCGTTCAAGTCGGTACTTACGTTCGTCCTGGCGACATCCTGGTCGGTAAGGTCTCGCCTAAAAGCAAGACTGAGCTGACCCCTGAAGAAAAATTGCTGCATGCGATTTTTGGTCGGGCGGGCGAAGATGTGAAGAACGATTCGCTGGAAGTTCCGTCGGGCATCGAAGGTATCGTGATCGATACTCAGAAATTCAGTCGCCGCATGAGCTTGTCTGACGACGAGCGAAAGGTGTTCGAAAAGCAACTGAAGGACATCGAGACCGAAGGCAACACGCTGATTGCATCTACCTTTGCTGCGTTCGTGGAAGAAGCTGAAAAGGCCCTCGGAACTAAGCTGAAAGATGATGACGGTTCACCGTTGTCAGGCGGTCAAGATCCTAAGTACATCGCTGAACATGCTCAGACGTTTAACTTGTCACGATTGATGAACAAGCTGGACGAAAAGCACCATTCAGAGCTTCGTAAAGTTCACAAGCAGTTTTGGCCAGCGGTCGAAGAAGCGATCGATGATCGCGATCGCAAGCTGAACAGCATGAAGCGCGGTGATGAACTACGCAGCGGTGTGTTGCAAATGGTCAAGGTCTACATTGCCACTAAGCGCGTAATCAGCGTGGGTGACAAGATGGCCGGTCGCCACGGAAACAAAGGGGTGATCTCGAAGGTCTTGCCGATCGAAGATATGCCGATCCTTCCAGACGGTACACCACTGCAGATTCTTCTGAATCCGCTTGGCGTTCCTAGCCGTATGAACGTGGGCCAGATTTTGGAGACCCACTTGGGCTGGGCCGGTGCAACGCTCGGCTTCCAATCGATCACTCCCGTGTTTGACGGAGCGACAGAGTCGGTCATCAACGATTGCTTGGCTGAGGCTGGTTTGCCGAAGCACGGTAAGGTGCGATTGGTCGATGGTCGCACCGGAGCTCCGATGGAGCAGGAGACCACCGTGGGCTACATCTATATGTTGAAGTTGCACCATTTGGTCGACGACAAGGTGCACGCACGCAGCACTGGCCCCTACTCGCTTATTACTCAGCAACCGCTCGGTGGTAAGGCTCGGTTCGGTGGACAGCGCTTTGGTGAGATGGAAGTTTGGGCATTGGAAGCTTACGGTGCTGCTTACATTCTCCAAGAGTTGCTGACTGTTAAGAGCGACGATGTGGAAGGTCGAACCAAGATCTACGAATCGATGGTCAAAGGAGAGAACACTCTCGAAGCCGGTACACCAGCTAGCTTTGACGTGTTGACCAACGAAATTCGTGGTTTGGGACTGAACATGCGTCTCGAAAAACGAAAAATCTAATTGATCCCGCTTATGCGGTTCGCAGCAGTGATTCGGGGAGCTATCACTGCTGCGAATATCAATTCCATCCGCTCCGTTGCTTAAAAATCTTCGACACTCGAACGCACTTGACGCCTGGCACCCAGTCTTAGTTTAGTTCTGTGAAACTAGACTCGCTGAAATGCCATCCAAAAAAATCCTAGGAGCAGCGGTATATGTCGACAGCTGAAACCAGTTACGATCGCGTAAACGATTTCACTTCCGTAAGAATTAGCCTTGCACGCCCGCAGGATATCCGCAGTTGGTCTTTTGGCGAAGTAAAAAAGCCTGAGACGATTAACTACCGAACCTACCGTCCAGAGAAAGATGGTTTGTTCTGCGAACGTATTTTCGGACCAGAAAAGGACTGGGAATGCGCCTGCGGTAAGTATCGCGGTATGAAGTACAAGGGAATGATCTGCGATCGCTGCGGTGTTAAGGTCACTCACAGCCGCGTGCGCCGCAAACGCATGGGGCATATCGAGCTGGCTGCGCCTGTAGTCCACATTTGGTTCTTCAAAGCGATGCCAAGCCGCCTTGGTGCTCTGCTCGACATGAAGACCTCCAGCCTTGAGAAAGTGATTTACTTCCAGGATTTCGTGGTCCTCGATCCAAAGCAGACAACGCTGCAAGCTCTGCAGTTGCTCAGCGAAGCCGAATATCGCGAAGCCAAATTGCAGTTCGGTGAAGGTTCGTTCGAAGCCGAAATGGGTGCTGACGCGATCCGCAAGCTACTGCAAGCTCTGGATCTTGCGACCTTGGGTGATGACCTGCGCAAAGAGCTTTCTGAGACCAACAGCAAGCAACGCAAGAAAGATCTGATCAATCGTCTGAAGCTGGTCGAAGCCATTCGTGACAGCGATAACCGTCCTGAGTGGATGGTGCTGGACGTGATTCCGGTGATTCCACCGGATCTACGTCCACTCGTTCTGCTCGATAGCGGTAACTTCGCGACGAGCGACTTGAACGACTTGTATCGCCGCATCATTAACCGCAATAATCGCTTGCGCAAGCTGGTCGATTTGAACGCGCCGGAAGTGATCATTCGTAACGAAAAGCGAATGCTTCAACAGTCCGTCGACGCTCTATTCGATAACAACCGCTGCAAGCGCCCTGTGCTCGGTAGCAGCAACCGTCCGCTGAAATCGCTGACGGACATGATCAAAGGGAAGCAAGGTCGTTTCCGCGAAAACCTACTCGGGAAGCGCGTCGACTACTCAGCTCGTTCGGTAATCGTGGTCGGTCCACGCCTGCGTTTGCATCAGTGTGGACTGCCTAAGAAGATCGCTCTCGAACTGTACCAACCGTTCATCATTCGCAAGCTGAAAGATCTCGGCCACGCCGATACGATCAAATCAGCCAAGAAGATGCTCGAGCGTAAGGATGAAGAAGTTTGGGATATTCTCGAACAGGTCATTCGCAACCACCCTGTGCTTTTGAATCGTGCTCCGACGCTTCACCGAATGGGTATCCAAGCGTTTGAGCCCATCTTGGTCGAAGGCAACGCGATCCATTTGCATCCGTTGGTTTGCAAAGGCTTCAACGCTGACTTCGACGGTGACCAAATGGCCGTCCACTTGCCGCTTTCAATCGAAGCGCAAGTGGAAGCTCACACCCTGATGATGAGCACTCACAATAACTTTGCACCGAGCAATGGTCGTCCGATCATGAGCCCGTCGCAGGATACGGTGATGGGTTGTTACTACATTACGATCGAAAAGGTCGGCATGAAGGGTGAAGGCATGATCTTCTCCAGCATGGGCGAAGCCGATTTGGCGTTCGCTCAGGGAGTCATCGACCGTCATGCGAAGATCAAAGTTCGTATGCCCAAGCACCGTCGTCTGAAAACCGAAGATGGCAACGCGAAGATGGGTGCGGTCATCGATACCACCTACGGACGCGTGCTCTTTAACATGATGCTGCCTAACGGGTTGGACTTCTACAACCATGCGATGAAGGGTAGCGACTTGGCGGCTGTGATTAGCGACT
>JANNNN010000253.1:0-4840 GCA_031398555.1 Planctomycetia bacterium
CAGCGACAAGTGCGGCTAGGTACATTGCATCTGCGTTGCCCGTGTCCCACAACTGGAGCGCCAGAGCTTGGTCACCTTTGATCTTCTTAATGATCTTTTTCAAGTCACTGATTTTGACCCCAAACATCGGACCGTCAGCCCCATGACGTCGATAAGTCTTGACCTGTTGTTCGCTGCCCAAGCTCGCAAGTTCTTGCATGATATCCGGGAGAGTGTGCATTTTCTAATCCAATTTGCAATGACGCGGTATATTTGTGAGCGGCAAAGTGAAAGTTTGCCTAGGATAGATGAGTTCATTCTAACTCGCTCGGTTCGTTCCTAAATCACCCTTACGGCAGACTCAATTCAGTGTCAGATTCTTCGGCTGGCAAACCGCCTCGACGCGAACGTTACACGGGAAAGAACCCTCGTCGATTCGACCAAAAATACAAAGAGCACCAGCCGGAGCGCTATACCGCTGACGTGGAAAAGATCTTGGCTAGCGGCAAGACCCCGGCTGGTTCCCATCGGCCCATCATGGTCGACGAGATACTTTCTGTCCTCCAGCCTCAGCCTGGCGAAATAGCCGTCGATTGCACGCTTGGGCACGGTGGCCATGCGAGCCGCTTGCTGCAAGCCGTTCAACCCAGCGGGAAACTTATAGCTTTAGATACCGATCCACTCGAGCTACCCAAGACAGAAGCCCGTTTACGAGCGACCGGTTGTGAGCCTAATTCATTAGTTGTCGTGCGATCCAACTTCGTCGGCCTATCGCACGCATTGGCGAAACATGCCGTGACGGGCGTTGACATGGTGCTGGCGGATCTCGGTTTGTCCTCGATGCAGATCGATGATCCGAAACGAGGTTTTTCTTACAAGCAAGACGGACCGCTCGACATGCGAATGAATCCGCTAAAAGGGCTATCCGCCGCTGAGTGGATCGCCAAAGTCTCGCTGCCCGAGTTGGAGCAGCAACTCAGTGAGAACGCTGACGAACCGCAGGCTGGACCACTGTCGCGTGCGATCCTTCAAGCCCAATCCCGGTCACCCTTGACTACGACACAAGGGCTAGTTGCTGTCATTCGGCGAAATCTGCCAAATAGTTCCGAAGCGACTTCGAATGCGACAGTGCAACGTGTTTTTCAAGCGATTCGGATTGCCGTGAACGATGAGTTCGGCGCGCTCGACGCTTTGCTACGTCAATTGCCGACATGCATGAAACCCGGAGGTCGGATTGCGATCCTGAGTTTCCATTCGGGAGAAGATCGCCGCGTCAAATCCGCCTTCAAAACAGGTTTAATCAGTGGTGCCTTTGCACAGATTTCGGAAGATGTAGTCCGCACTTCTTACGATGAGCAGCACGCAAATCCGCGTTCTGCCGCCGCCAAACTTCGCTGGGCAGTCTGTGTGTGATTGTGTCGTCTTTCATTCCTAGGCTGTGAATGTAAGCGGGACGCTCTACCGTTTAATTCGACGCTACTTTCGCGGAGCGAAAGGCGGCACTTTAGAATCAAGCGCCTCGAATCTGGTCACCGACCCATTGCGCTAGTTTCTCGGGGCTGACGGCAGCGACGGGCATTCCTGCTGAGGCCATCATCTGAGCACAGCCTTGATGGAATCTTGCAACCCCTTGATCATCGAGTGCTGCCAAGCCTAGACACTTGACTCCAGACTCTACCAAGGCTCTTGTCTCAACGATCATCTCACCAAGTGATACACCTTCTTCGAAGTCGGTAACCAACACAACCATCGACCGCGATGGAACTCGCAATCCAGCCCGAGCATGCCTCAACCCCAAGCCGATATGCGTGCCACCGCCCACTTGCACTTCAAGCAATAACGTCAGTGGGTCAGTGACATGGTCGCTGAGATCGATCACTTGCGTACTGAACGCTAAAAATCGAATCGAGAGGGCCGGAAGCTCGGCAAAGATCGCGGCGCACAACGCGCTATAGACGACTGAGGAAGTCATCGAACCAGAAACGTCGACAACAAATGTCAGGTGCCAGTCCATTTCTCTTTTGGACGCCGAATTAAAGATTAAATCTTTTGCAACGATGCTCGTTCGGCCATCTTCTCGACGCACCGCGTTGGCTAAGTTACCGCGAATCGTTCTGGCAAGATTCAATCGACGATTGCGACGCCGTGTCGGTCGCGCGATCGATAACCCATGAATGTGCGGACGCAGTCTCACCGCCAACTTTTGAGCAAGCTGCTCAGTAATGCGTTTAGCAATTTGACGAAGCCGCTGCGTCTTGGTCTCAGACGTACCACCTGCCAGTGACAACACTTGCTGCAAGAGTTCCATACTGGGCACGACTGTATCCGGATCCAAGGCGGTCAAAGCTCCGAGATTTCCGGAAGCCGCTGACGTACCAAGCACTTCTTGGCATATGTCGGAACCAAATAACGCCTCCAAATCCTCGGCCCATTCGGCAGCAGTCGGGACAGGCTGTTCGGTTCCTCCGCCTGAGCCAGCTCGTCGCTTCGATAAACCTGCTCGAGCTCCTTCGCCCCGCCCCTCGCCATACAAATGATCGAGGCTTCTTGCCGCTTGACTGCCCCCCGATCTCGGTTCGGGCGGAACTCCCATGACCATTCGCCAACGATCAGCGATGGAAATGAATGGATTCGAACCCGCTGTTGGACTCGGGGTTGATTTGTTGCCCACTGACGAATCGTTTTGCGGAGTGTCAGTCAGGTTGATATTCAAATTTGGAAACATCGCTTGCACTGCCGCTTGTCCCGCGAGATCGGCTTCGCGAAGAGTGGCCAGAGTCTCGGTCACATCTATGGACTCTTCATCAGACAGATTCCCGAGTGAGAGTTCCGCGCCGCGATCGGTGATCAGCTCCAGTTGAACGTCGAGAATTCGTTGTCGATCGGTGGGGGAAAATTCGTGAAATGCCCCGCGCAGTGCCGGTAATCGTTTTAAGAAAGCGTCATCGTTGATCGATTGTAGGCAGTCATGCACGCCACTCAACCACTCCGTTTCGGATTGCATCATCGGCAGCAGCACTTGAATAGCGCCAGCAAGTGCGTCCTTCAATCGCGATCTCGTTACTTGGTCGCGTGCATCGTCGATCCAGCCAACCATTAATGACGAAAGATCCGTTGAAGTGCTCTCGTGCAGCAAACATAGCATGCCAATTGCGGCCCCCCGCATGCGATCGCTTCCACAATTCAACGACTGACGACACCAAGAGATCAACTGCGGAAGACCTTGGTGCAGGACGTCCATTTGTCGATCATCTGAGGACTTTAATGCAGACGCCATCAAGACAATCGCCTGAACGCTTCCTCGCAACCAATGTCCAAGCTCGCACAGCCCTACGACATCAGAAGCTTTATTGGAACCGACGAGCCCTGATAGTCTGTCGAGGGATGTTCGAATGAGTAGGACCAGTCGATCAAGCCACAGGTCGCAATGAAAGTACGTTAGAAAAGGCGGGAATTCTTCTTGGTCTAATTGCGGAAGTCCAGGTACATGTCCAGCAGATATACGTCCAATGCGAGATGCCGCTTCGACCAGCTCACTTAGTCCGGCTGACATGAGGAATGGACCTGCCAGCTGCTCAATGGCTCGACGCGTCAAGCCATGCAGACCACATTCAGACGCCGTTGCAAATTGTTGAAGCAGTAATTTAGGCGTCCATTCGTCCGACACTTCGCGAGGAGAACGCAGTTGGAGAATACCTTCAACAACCTGAGAAAGGGTAACGCCATAGCGGGAGACCGATTCGATCGTGGCGCTGGAACCCTGACGAAAGCCAGCCTCCCAGACTTCGACGAGGTTCTCGCGGTTACCCTGTTCAATCGTGTCGACTCGTCGTGCATAGGGCACGTTAGCCACACAAAGCTGTCTCAATACGACAGCCCGAGCACGATCTCGTGCGTGACGTAACACGTCCAGCCGAATCTCTTTCACTTCGGTTGTGGGCAACTTGAGCACGCGAAATACTTCGTCCATCGCGAGAGCCAACCCACATCGCGGAACGTTTTCGGTCACTTTACCTTTTCGATTTCCGATCAGGACTGACTCGATTGCTCGTGCCACTTCCCGGGCACGACCATGAAGTTCCCCGTGAACGAGGCAGCTTTGAATCGACTCAATCAATTCTCCGCGTCCGGCAATGGGAAGCCCACGGATCTTTGCGAGATCGCGCATCATGCGAATGATCTCCGTTGCATCGGGAGTCCCAGCTACGTGGCCTCGAGATCGGATCGCGCGACAAATATCTACGACCAACTTACTTGCGACCGCATCCATTTGATCAACGTTGTCTGAGGAGGCGATTCGATCATGCCAGACAGGATCGCGAATACCGGCTGGATAACCGCTCCGTTCATCCAGTTGCTCAAAACTGTACCCGATTAACGAAACGCCGACGGCCTGCATGTCATCTTGGATCAGATCCAGCACGAATTGATCGTGTTCTTTCGAGGCGGCAAGCACAGGTGGTAACAAAACGCTCGCGTGGAACGAACCGATCAGAGCAACGCTGTGCTGGGGTGCGCCTCGAATCGTTTGACGCATCGCCGACTCGCGCAGTAAATCGCGAGCCTGGATATTCGAACTACTTGCGCGAACGGCCCACCCGAACAGCAACGCGGCTCGACGAACGGATTCAGGGTTTTCTAACATGCCAGGTGTTTCGATCAAACGTTCCCAAAGCTGAGCAGTATCTTCCGAGTGAGTTCGAGCCAACAGATCATGCAACATGGTCGTTGTCGCAGACGAATGAAAATGAGACAGGCTTGCTTGCTGAGTTTCCATCCATGTGTCTATCGCCTGTTGCAGTCTTTCTCTCTTCGACTCAAGGACTTGGGCGCCTGCGGATAGATCAAACGGTACGATGGG
>JANNNN010000274.1:0-2292 GCA_031398555.1 Planctomycetia bacterium
GCTCGACCAAGAATTCTTGCACCATGCAAGCCAAGGGACCATCATCTTCGACGAGTAGCAAATGGTGATTCAAAGTTTGCCTCTAGTAGTGCTGTCGGCTCACGAATTGCGTCATTTGGGCAATTCGGATTGCTCTAAAACTCCGTCCCCATTTTTGTCAAGCCGTTCAAAGAAAGGTTCAATCTGTTTAGGGACTTCGCTCTTGAGTAACTTTCCGTCCTGATCAGTGTCAAGCATGGCGAAAATCTGTGCTGGAGTTGGACGCGATGGTCGCTCTTTCTTGACCTCCGGAGCATGGCCAAGTTTTGGATCAATGGGAACAGAGATGTGGAAATAGCCGATCATCATCTCTTCGTAAGTCTGATCACCCCAAGTGACCCAAGCCTCCGGATTAGGGTTGTTCAGATTGTTGATTGAGTTATCAAAGGTCGCTTCGCAAAAAATGCGAGTCCCTGCGGGAAAAGTCTTGCGATCGGTCAAACGATACTCGGTCTGCCAATTGAAATCGTACTTTGGTACATCCAGCAAAACTTCTCGACTCTTGTCAGGATAGACAGCGGTATAACGGAACGACTTTCCTCGCACATGCATGTGAGGGCTCATTGACAACAGTTCGCATTCCGGCAAATCTTCCGGTTGCATCGCGTCGGTTTTGTAGTCAGCGTTATTTGGCGGGATACGAAACGCGGTTTGGACAGAGCTCGTTGTCTGAATTTCATGCGTGATCGTCTTCGGATCCGCGACCCAAAAGCCAACTTTGCTCAAGTCAGTCTGCGCGGTTCCGTTTGGAGTGTAATGAATCTGAAAGACTAATTCGCTGTTGGCAGGAATTCGCTTTGCCATGCCGGTCGGCATCATTTCGACGCGCGTCCCCGGCACGTATCCAGCCAAGAATCCGCGCTCCCCATCCACGCCACGGCGATTCGTTCCTTTTGGACGCACAAAGACCAAAATGTGGTGAACAATGGCGCGATTGCCGGGAACTACCTCCATTCCGTTGACCCACGTGTCCTCGGTGACTTTGGGATCAGCGACAAAATATTGATAGCGAACATCGCCCTGTGCTGGAACGTCGAAAGCCTTATTAGCCATCGGGATGACGAGGTCCGGTTCACGCGGCAATTGCCATCCTTCGACGAAAGTCATCGGCGCGGATTCCTGGCTCTTATCTCCGCGCGGAGAACCGTTGAGTACCCACTTTTTGATCGTGGCAATTTCTTGGTCCGGCATGCTGCGATCATTCTTGAACGTCCCATGCTTGGGACTCGCATGCCATGGCGGCATCCGCTTATCATCGATCACTTCAACGATCATGTCCGACCAAGAAGATGCATCGTCGTAATTGCTTAAATCCATCGGCCCGATATCACCATCATGATGGCAACTGACGCAGCGAGCTTGCAGAATCGGTCGAACATGCTGCGCGTAGGTGACGATCGAATCCGATTCTGGTTTTTCTAAGTCGCGTGGTCCTCTGCCAATCAAGCAACCGGATGCTGGCGCCATAGGCAACGCAACTTCCATGTTCGATAGAATCGAGTCCAGAGCCGCAACAAGCTCTGACTTTGAGGCATTGTCTTTTGTGTAGCCGATGCCAAACTGGTCGTCGATCCTGCCACGGTATCGTAGCCGATTTTCACCGTCGAGCACGCAAACTTCCGGCGTCCTCGTAGCGCCCATCTGGTTCGCCAACTGCTGCGCTGGGTCTTTCAAGAACGCAAAATTAAACTCAAACTTACGCGCGTGAGCGGCCATCTCTGCAAGACTATCTTGCACGTTCGAATCCACTGCGACGAAGCTCACGCCGCGGTCGCAATACTGCTTTTCAATTTCCACCAATTTCGTCGAGTACATTTTAGCCAGCGGACACTGCGTGCCAATGAATGCATAGACGGTTGCTTTTTTGTCGCGAAAATCTTCGATCGCCCATTCTTTGCCTTGGTGGTCCGTTAAAGTTAAACGAAACGATTCGATCCTAGCTCCAATCGGTGTACCTTTGGAAACCTCAGTGTCGGCGGCAAAAGTCGCGGCCCCGAAAGAAGCAAACGCCGCGACAGAAATTGAGAAAGCTAATGTTATGCAATTTTTCATTTAACAACCTATTTGCAGTATTGAGGGACTGCCATCATTTTGTTGACCGGCTGGACGCTTCGGTTCGTGATTCTAGAGTGTTGTAAGTTCAGAGTCTGCTACGATTGAGTAACGTCGTGTATCGATTTGTATCCAGCATCGATTTCTGTGAATGAAGTGGTACGGTGGCACGCTCTGAGTATTCGAAGGGCGTAATGCGAG
>JANNNN010000351.1:0-4840 GCA_031398555.1 Planctomycetia bacterium
CGCGCCTCGCCGCTCTAGAGAAAATGATACGCGAGCAAGAGCAGCCGCGAACCGGCAAAAATTGACGGTAGGAATAGCTGATGGTTCATGCCGAAAGTGCGACATTGTAACTGCCATGATTGATGCTACGTCGAATAGAAAATTCTGGAGCAAAGTTCCAAACCTGATATGGTTCCTCACTATCACCATCCTGGCCTATCTGCCTGCGTTTCAGTTGGAATGGATCTGGGACGATGACCAATATGTGACGGAAAACGTATTGCTACGGAATTGGGAAGGGCTCTATCGAATTTGGTTCGAGCCAAGCGCGTCGCCGCAGTATTACCCAACGGTCTTCAGTGTGCTTTGGCTGCAGTTTCAAATTTTTGGATTGAATTCGGCGGTTTTTCATGCGACCAATGTCATACTCCACGCGATTACTGCACTACTCGTGTACCGTATTGTGAGCGACTTGAGGTTGCCGTGGCCGTTCTGGATCGCGCTAGCATTTGCGGTGCATCCCATGCAAGTCGAAAGCGTGGCATGGGTCACCGAGCTGAAGAACGTGCTTTCTGGTCTGTTCTACGCTTGCGCATGGATCGTGCTTTGGCCGACGGTGAGTCCCGCTGGCGATCAAATAGTCGCGAGTGACAATAACTCAAAAAAGTCGCGATGGTCTTTGTCAACGCGAACAGCCGTCTCATTGGGGGCACTATTCTTCGCCCTCGCACTGCTAAGTAAATCAGTTACTGCGTCATTGCCCGCAGGCATGATGGTGGCGCTATGGTTCAAATACGGCAAACTACCGCGACGGAGCGTGGCGATACTTTTGCCAATGTTGCTTATCGGTGCGGCGATGGGATGGAACACAGCCCGCATTGAGCGATTGCATGTAGGAGCGGAAGGTGCCGACTGGAGCTATGGAGTGTTCGATCGAATCGGTATCGCAGCGCATTGCCTTGTACACTATGCTTGGCAGACGGTATTACCCATCGAGCAAGTGTTCTTCTACAAGCGATTTGCAACCAGCTTCTGGGATCCAGCGAACCTCTTCTGTGTGAGCTTATGTGGGGCGCTCACCTTGTCATTTGTGTTGCTCGCAAGAATTGGCAAGCGCGGGCCGTTGGCGGCGTGTCTGTTTTTTGCCGGCTCCGCTTTTCCAGCGCTCGGATTTCTTAACGTCTATCCCCACCGATTCTCCTTTGTGGCCGACCATTTTGTTTACTTCCCAATTGCATCGTTATTGTGCTTCTTGTTTGCGGCCGTTCACTGGGGGTGCTACAAGTTGCTGACGCAAAAGAAAATGCAGGTTGCGGAGATCGTGCCGCTGTCTATGTGTATTTTGTACACTATGGGTACGCTAAATTACATTCCTGCGTTTGGCAATGAAATCACGCTATGGCGAGACACGTTGTCCAAGAACCCGGATTGCCCGGCCGCAATGCAAAATCTGGGTTTGCGATTGGTTGAAAGCGGGGCGGCGGCTGAAGCGCTACCGATTCTCCTTCGCGCGGTAGAGTTTGACTTTGATCGCTACCAAACGTTCAATAGTCTGGCGGTGGTATATAAATCGCTTGGGAGATTTTCCGATGCGCGCCAGTCGCTGGAACGTTCACTTGAGCTTAAGCCGAGAAATGAGCGTGCTTGGACCAACTATGCTGCGCTAACTCGGGTAGAGGGACTGCAATCCAAGTCGGATTCTTGGAGAGCGTCCGCGAGAGAAATGTACACACGGGCTTGGGACATCAAGCCCACGTACTTAGCTGCATTTGGGCTTGGAACGCTCGCGTCGGAGCAAAGTGATTGGACGAATGCCGAGTCGTGGTTTCAGAAGGCGTTAAAGCTTAAACCAACCGATTTGGATTCTCAGTATAACCGCGCATATGCTCTCCTGCAGTTGGGAAGAAAGCACGAGGCCGATGATCTGTGCATTGCCATGATACGAAGTAACCCGCGAGATCGTGAAGTGCTCGCGCTGAGGAAGCAAATTGGCTTTGTTGGCACTGATGGCTCGCGATGAGACGTTCACTCCTGGCCGCATTCTTGATCGTTCTAGCCAGCTTTTGCTACAGCATCTTTACGGACTGGTACGGTGAAGCACCGGTACTTCGCAATCCTCGCGATAGGCCAGGCAGCAAATCGATATCGCGTGGCGAACGGAGTGTAGAAGTTGCAGTCTATACCTCAAAGTTACCGTTTCCGCTTGCTCAAACGGACGTCCCGAACAAGACGAGTTTTAGTTGGAATACAGCTAGGCAAGATATCGAAGGTTCAAGTATCAGTGAAGTTGACCCCAATCCGATTCTAGCGAGTCCGACAATTTCCGGCTCACGTCTAATCATCCGCACTCGCAGCAATCTGCATTTTATTGCTTCGACGTTCAGTCGTCGAACGAGAGATAACGGACTATCTGCAAGCCATTCGAAAAGAACTAGCTGTTGCGCAGGTGAACTGGCTGCGTCTGGTGAGCGGCGATCTGCTGAGTCGCTTAGACAACCGGTGCTAACGCACTGCGGTTAATCTTCAGTAGGTTTGATCGAAAGCGGCCAGCGCTTTGGCGATCTCGCTCTGCGAGTCTTTGGTAAAGCGTGCCGCTAGGACCGCCTGCATTTGTGTCGCAGTATACTCAGCATACTGACCTTCACTGCCCGATGTAGACGCCGACTTTTCATTTGAAGGCTCAACCTTGAGCTTCTTCAGTTCTTCGGTCAGTTCATAAATCGTGACCGCTGTCTTGCTTTCATCAGCTCCACGGTGAGCTTCTGCCAACGCTCGGCAAAGCGCTCGCTTGAGCACTGTCTTTTTCAAGCTGCGTTTGTCGACTTCATTGTCTGACTTAGCAAACGGTTTTGATGCTGTGTGAAGGTAACTGAGCACGGCATTTGATGCCAAGCTCAGCTTCTTCTCAACCGCGCGGAACTCGTTGGTCAAGAAAGCCTCGATGGAACGGAAATTCTTACCTTCTGAAGGCTGCGTACTCGGCGCAGGGGGCAAATCCTTCACGCCGAATTTCGGTGTCACACCTTGCTCAAGCAACGCGCCACGAATGACTAAGTTCAGTTGCTTTTCTTCCAAGCGTTCAATCGGAAACATCAGCTCCCCGCAGTGGCTCGGATGACTAATCGACGAGGTCATTTTCTTTTGTTCATCGTCGTAGCGAGTCCAGTCGGAATGAATCTTCTCAATCGTGTCCT
Organism: Planctomycetia bacterium; assembly: GCA_031398555.1. GTDB lineage: Bacteria > Planctomycetota > Planctomycetia > Pirellulales > Pirellulaceae > Aureliella. Next base: position 3,174 of record JANNNN010000351.1, read on the forward strand.
CAGGCCCCTTCAGTAACGAATCGCCGAACGCATTCATGTCGATCTCTGAGGCTTTCTTACTCACGAAAACGCCGATGGCAATTAAGCACGCGATCGCAGCGGTTACGCCAATCGCAATTGCAAGCGGTTTGCCTGCGATTAACGGTTTGCGTCGCACTTGGTAGTTTCCCCAGTTCATACTTGTAGGGCTCATCTGTGCCTGCAAACTTCCGCCTAGGTCTGCAAATGGGTCGTTTGAGGCGACTGGGGGAGCCTTCGATGCTCGCAAACTGGGTTTAGAGGCATCATTTTTTGGAAATCTCAGGCCAAATCTCTTGCCACAACCGGTGCAAGTTATGGTCGCCATGCCACTTTCTTCTGCTGCATCGTTTACCGTTACTTGCAATTTGCATTGGGGGCAGCTCGCTCTTAAAGCAGTCGCCATTGCGTAGTTTCCTTCACAAAACGTAGGGATTGCAAATTAATCTTTGCTAAAAATTCACTGTTTGTTAACATGGAGTTGGACACCAATCGCTCATTTGAGGCACAAGATGGTGGAACTCCTGATTTCCTACGCAGCTCTCGCATTTTTCGCAGCGGGTCTTTTCGTCTTCAGCCGCGAGGTAGGAACTCGTTTTTCTCGGGGATGCACCTTTTACTGTGCCTTCTTGCTCATACTCGGATGTCTGATGTGCTGGGAGGTTGGCGGGGATTTACGTTGGGGGTTGTGGGTACCAAGAGTCATCGCCTTCCAGATTTCCTACTCACCGGCTCTGTTGATTGTCTGCGCTGCGGGTTGTTTGAGCGTCAACCAAACGGTTCGAGCGCGAAGTCGTGGATTGCTCAGCGGCGGGTTGTGCATTGCAGTTGTTGCTTTGTTTGCAATCGCATTGGCGCGGCCCCGTTGGCGACCGCCACAACTCTCACCGCAGACATTGTGGGAAGAAGGAGTTTGTTTACAAAGTCACGAATCGAGTTGCGTTCCAGCAGCCGCAGCTAACCTATTGCATTTGTATGGCTTTGAGTTTAGCGAACGTGATTTAGCGAAAACTGCCCTCACTAGCCTCGACGGAACACCTCCGGTGGGCAGCTTTCTTGCAATCAGCCAAGCCGTCGAAGGGACCGAACTCAAAGCTCGCGTTCAAATTAAGAAGCCGACCGAAGGTTCAATCCCCCACTTGCCAATGTTGGCTCATGTTCGATTCGATCAATCGACCGGCAACGGATCGAGCGCAGTCGGACTCTTTTCGCGATTTTTGCATGGCATTCGGGCACGTAGCGAAGGACACGCAGTTGTTATCGTTGAACGATGTGAAGGCGGTTGGATTGTCGCTGATCCGGCAGCAGGAAGAGTGGTTTGGAGTGATCAGCACTTGGCGGCATGTTGGAGCGGCGAAGGGGTTTATTTGTGCCCGAGGTAAGCTCGCCTTACCCCTCACCCCGATCCTAGTCCCCGGTACTCTGGGGACTAGGATCGGGGTATTCACGAGTGTTCTTAGCACTAGACGGGACTTAAGCCTGCTAGTTTTCCAACACGTTCAACCTCGTTCCAGAGTTTGAGTGCGGTACCGAATCGCTTGCGTGGCTCGGGTTCCGTCATGCCGTTAACAATATCTACGAACACATCATTGATTCCGATCTGACCTTGCCGCTCGACACGACGGCGATTTTAATTTAGTATGGGCAAA
>JANNNN010000363.1:0-1518 GCA_031398555.1 Planctomycetia bacterium
GGCAGCCGTCGCGGCTCGTAAGTTGCGTAAAGATCTTGAAGCGTTTCATGTGAAGCCAAGCGATGCAGCGATTTCGCCAGCCATCGCTCAGTTGGGTAACCCCGACCGGGCGATTCGCACCGCAGCCCGCATTGCTCTCGAACATCTTCCAGTTGCCAAGTGGCGTGCAGCGGCGTTGAAAGCAACTGACCCACAAGCTGTCATTACGGCAACGTATGCCCTGGCACGAACCGGTTCCAAAGAAGACCAAGCGGCCCTACTTAAGAAGTTGGCAGCCATCGATTTCACAAAACTAAGCGTTGCAACGAAGCTCGAGCTGTTGCGGGCATATGAATTGGTGTTCTTGCGACTAGCGCCTGCCAGCGACGCGGATCGCACCGCGATCCTCGCGCAGCTCGATAGTCAATTCCCCAGCAAGGACGCACTCGTTAACCGGGAGTTGGCCGTTGTCCTCGTTTATTTGAATACACCAAAAATTGTTGATCGCTGCGTCGCGCAGCTTAAACTCGCCAGCGCCCAAGAAGATCAAATTCATTACGCGTTCTGCTTGCGAGATGCAAAGGCAGGTTGGACGCCTGAAAATCGTAAAGGCTATTACCAATGGTTCTTTGATGTGGCGACCGCACGTGGCGGAGCATCGTTTGGTGGCTTCTTGGCCAACATCCGGACCGCTGCAATGGTGAATCTAACCGCTGATGAGAAGCAACAGCTCGGTGAGTTGGCAGGTGATCTGCCAGCCCCTCGGGACCCGCTAGCCGACTATAAACCGCGAGCCGTCGTAAAGGCCTGGACTGTAGCCGACTTAGAAAGCGAATTGGGTAAAATAACTGGCAAGCGAGATTTTGAACGCGGCCGCGAGTTGTGCGCAGTGGCCCAGTGTTTCAAGTGCCATCGATTCTCAGGTCAGGGAGGCATCCAAGGTCCCGACTTGACGGCTACCAGCGGACGCTTCAATGCTCGCGATATGCTGACAGCAATCATTGAACCTAACAAGGAGATCAGCGATCAGTATCAAGCGACACAGTTCTTAACAGACAGCCGTATCGTAGTCGGCCGTGTCGCGAACCTTAATGGCGACAAGCTAATGATCGTTACAAATATGCTCGCCCCCGGTGACTTTACGGAGATCGTTGTTGATGACATCGTCGAACGCCGCCCCGCGCCCACATCGATGATGCCAGCCGGATTGCTTGACACCTTCAAACCCCAGGAAATTGCTGACCTGTTGGCTTACCTCCGCAGCGGTGGCAATGCTTCGCACGAAGTTTACAAACAGTAAGCAAAGCGGGTGGTTATTGGTGTTATCGCAATGACCCTGATTTGACTAAAGTAGCAGGCGCATGGAGTGTGCCTGCTAGCAAGCCAGTGTTTTCTTAGTCACGAGTGCGGGTTGCTATTGAAGTAACAGACTCCCATCTTTGATGTGGCTGACGCAGAGCTCTAGCTGGTAATTTTTGAAAGACACTGGCTCGCCAGTGCCACACGCAGAAACCAAAATAGCGCAACATCAAAACTTGC
>JANNNN010000420.1:0-16156 GCA_031398555.1 Planctomycetia bacterium
TTCCTTATTTGGAACAAAGCGCCATCCATTCGCGAGTCAATTTTAGTATCCCAATTTTCGATTCGCAAAATGAGGCGATTCGTGAGATGCACATCCAGGTCTTTCTTTGCCCCGAGGACACCGTTTCTGATCATAGCTTTGTTGAAATGGGAGACGAAAAATACGCCATGGCCAGCTACGTGGCTTCATTTGGACCGCCGGATCTCGATGATACGCAAGAAAAACGCGAGGGGCTTTTTAGTCGAAACGGTGGGACTCGTTTTGCTGAGATTATTGACGGTCTTTCTAATACGCTCGCATGTGGCGAGCGTCAGAATGGTCCGTTTAGAAAAGGTGGAGTTCACGGTCCGCACTTTTCTTACGAGACAACTTGGATCGGAGCTGTACGTGAAATTGCTGATCCCACCGACGATCACGGTCACATGGCACTGTTTCAGACGGGGAACACACCTAACAGCGAGTACGCGGATGATCGCGATGTATCCGCGCCGCACGTTGGTTACGCTAATTTTTTGTTTGGCGACGGCTCGGTGCGTTTGATTACGGAAGACATCGATTTCAAGGTTTATCAAAGCCTATCCACGAAAGCCGGCGGCGAAGTAGCGGAAAACTGAGTCAGATTCGGACGATTCGGTAAGATCGCAAGCGAAGTGCAAGTGCGCAAATAAAGGAGCTCGTCGTAGCGAAAGTGATTGTCTGTAACGCAGTGGGCATAATCGCGAATGGGTGCATCGGGAATCCTGCGAAAGTTAGGACTTGTTGTAGTATCAGGCTGCACCACACAATCACTGCCAACATGCATCCCAGTTTGGCAATCCACGTCCGACGATTTAGGACGGCCAAAATTACGGCGACGGAAATAGTCGAAGCGGCGAGTGTTGTGGGTAACCAATAATTATCCAACAACAATTGAAGTGAGATGGTTTTGACTAGACTCCATGAAGCCGCCTGCAGGGGTATCAGCATGAGAATCACAATGACTCGGCCCCGACAGCGATAACTTCGCTGCAAGTTGGCATTGGTAGCATGCGTTTCAGGGACGATGACAGACATCAATTAATTGTTCCAATGTCGACGAAAGATGAAAAAGGCGGCTCCTAAAATACAGAGCCCAGCCCATAGATAGTCGAGCGAGAGTTTTTCTTTTAAGTAAAGATAAGAAAATGGAACAAAAATGGAGAGTGCGATTACCTCTTGAAGGATCTTGAGTTGCCCGATCGACATCACAGTCGCGCCCGTTCGATTCGCGGGAACTTGCAGGAGGTATTCGAACAGTGCGATCCCCCAACTGACCAACGCTGCAATGATCCACGGTTTGCCTGACAGATTTTTCAAGTGTCCATACCAGGCAAACGTCATGAACACGTTGCTCAAGGTGAGCAGGACGATGGTTGTGAGATAAGGACGCATTATGTTGCCTGTTGAAGTTTTGTGAGTAACCGCCGCTGAGCTCTGTTGCAAAGATCCACCGAAATATTGTCGGGGTGTTCGTAGTGTAAATCGTATGTGATTAGAGCTGCTCGCGATCTGTGGGATGGACTCGAATGGGACTTCGCTGACGCAATCCCGTGAATCGAGCTACAGCTTTACCAAAATCGACTGCTACGCCCCATTCGATTCCGAGCGCTCGCATATAAGATAGTCCACGATTGATGCCGAACTGGGCGTCTTCAAATAATGCAGTGAAGGCGACGAGGATTTGATTTTCTACCACCAAGCATTCGAGCGGTGACTCGTCGATAACCTGGCCGCGAAAGTACGCTTGGCATATTGGGTATTTGACGATCCGCAGGCCTTGCCTAGATATCGAACTCGGAATCAATCGCTCAACGACTTGCTCTTTCATGGAGCGTATTTTGGCTTCATCCGTGGGCGATCAGATTTTTCGGAGCACGCGACGATTGAGGTTGTCCTGGGATTTGCTAAGCCCAATCAAGTGGGCTGTGCCAAGCTTGAAATAGGGCGGACCAAGGTTGATTGACTTGTTGGACATCTTTGTGGGTGATTAAAACGTTTGGAGTTGAAACGACTTTACCGAGCTGAATCACTGGAAGACCGCTGAAGAGTTTTTCTAACGATACCTTGGATTCAGGTTCGACTTCGATGATGAAGCGAGTGTTGGATTCTGAGTACAGCAATTCGGTCGCGGTCAATTGATCGCGCGACGCGGCACTGGCTATGTTGACTTCGAGGCCGAGTTCACCGGCGAAAGACATTTCGGCGAGCGCGGTCGCTAGCCCGCCTTCACTGAGGTCATGGCAGGATCGCACAAGTCGCTGAGAGATGGCGGCGTGCATGGTGTGAAAAATCTGCTTGGCAACGTCGAGCCGCACTTGGGGAACTTGGCCGCCGGCTTGTTTTAGGACTTGGAACAAGTGCGATCCGCCGAACTCGCGATACGTCGTACCAACTAAGTAAAGCAAGTTGCCGGGTTGCTTGAGGTCCATGGTGAGGCAATTGGCCACGTCATCGACTTGACCCATGGCGCTGATAAGTAACGAAGAGGGAATCGCAATCGATTGTTTGACGTTGTTACCGTCCAGCCAAGTGAATTCGTTATTCAGACTGTCCTTGCCGCTGATAAAAGGTGTTTGCCAAGCGACGGCGACATCGTGACAAGCGAGCGCGGCGCGAACGAGGGTGCCAAGAGTCTCAGGTCGATCGGTGTTGCCCCAACAGAAGTTGTCGAGGATGGCGAGTCGCTTTGGATCGGCACCGACAGCGATGGCATTGCGGACGGCTTCGTCGATGGCGCTGGCGGCCATGTGGTAGGTATCGTAATCGCCAAAGTTCGGATTCATGCCGCAGCTGATCACGACTCCGCGACGGCTGTTCAAACGCGGGCGGACGACGGCAGCGTCGCCAGGACCGGAACATGATGGACCGACGAGCGGTTTGATGGCGCTGCCGGATTGGACTTCGTGATCATATTGGCGAATGATCCAATGCTTACTGGCGACGTTGAGCGAACCGAGGATTTCTCTTAGCGCCTTTTCAGTTGCGGCTTGATCGAGCGCCGGGGCGGGCGAGTCGATCGTGGCTGGCGGAGTGTACGTGGCGCTGCGAACGACAGGAGGTCGACCGCCGTGCAAGAACTCCATTGAGAGCACACCGACTTCGTTGCCTTCATACATCAATCGCAGGTTACCGGTTGGAACGAATTGGCCGATGACGGTGGCTTCGACACCTTCGGAACTGCAGAGCTGCTGGAGACGTTCCAGTTTGGCTGGTGAGACGGACATGACCATCCGCTCTTGAGCTTCGCTGATCCAGATCTCGGTGTAGCTAAGTCCATCGTATTTCAGTGGGGCTCGCTCCAGCCAAACTTCGGCTCCGATTTCCTCACCCATTTCGCCGACGGCGCTACTAAAGCCACCCGCACCGCAATCCGTAACAGCGGTGTACAGGCCTTCATCGCGAGCTTGTAGGAGCACGTCGAGAACCATCTTTTCAGTGACTGCGTTGCCGATTTGCACAGCGCCGCCGGAGATTGATTCGCTGCTACTGGTCAGTTCGGCAGAACTAAACGTTGCACCATGGATTCCGTCACGACCGGTTCGGCCGCCGAGAGCGACGATCCAGTCGCCGGCCAGCGGACACTTTTCAGCTTTGTCGACAGGCAGTAATCCGGCGTTACCGCAATACACTAACGGATTGCCGAGATAGCGACGATCGAAGTAGACAGCGCCGTTGACGGTTGGGATGCCCATCCGATTGCCGTAGTCGCGAACGCCAGCGACGACACCTTTCATGACGCGGCGGGGATGCAGCACGCCAGGCGGCAGGGTGGTAGGATCAGTATCGGGTGGTGCGAAACAGAAGACGTCGGTGTTGCAAAAAGGTTTTGCGCCAAGACCTGTGCCGAGGGGATCGCGAATCACTCCACCGATGCCGGTATTGGCGCCACCGTAGGGTTCAATGGCGCTTGGATGATTGTGTGTTTCGACTTTGAAGACCACATGATATTCGTCATCGAATTTTACGACGCCGGCGTTGTCTTTGAAAACACTGACGCACCAATCGTCTTTACCGAGCTGCGCACGGATGGTTTGAGTGGCTTGAAAGATGGTTTCTTTCAGCATGTTTTTAAATTTACGTTCACCATTTTCGTCGGTGTAAGCGATTCGGCCTGCGAGAGTCTTGTGACTGCAATGTTCGCTCCACGTTTGAGCGATTGTTTCCAGTTCGATATCGGTTGGGTCTCGATCGAGTGTTTGGAAATGTCGCTGAATGGTCTGCATTTCGGCGAGCGAGAGATACAGCTGTCCGGATCGGCTGAGGGAGAGCAGTTGATCGTCGCCGAGCGAGCGGATGTCGACTTTGGCAAGTTGAAACTGATAAGCCGTACCAACGTCGATGCGATCGAGGTTCAGTGGGCCGACGATGACGCGCTCGATCGAATCGTTTGAAAGCAACTTTTGACAAATACGATTCAGTGCAGCGGGTTCGAGATTGCTTAGCCAGTATTTTCGGAACGTGGTCACTTGCTCAACTGGCAAGCTCATATCTTGTAGGGCTTGGAGAGTGCTGAGCGCCACAGGGTCCATGACGCCTGGCTTCGGTAGAACGTGTACGAGTTGCGAGAGGACGCCGCGACCATTGGCTAATTGCGGATCGCCTACGCGAGCCACAGTTGTCGATTCGGTAATTGAGTCAGCGAGCAGACGCGTCGCAAGGTGGGCTTGTTCTTGGGAGAGATTGCCTTGGAGCAGGAAACCGTGGGCGGCGGCGACGGTTAGATTTGCATCTAGGCCGAGGTCGCGAGCTTCAGAAGCGATATGTTTGCCGGAAGTGTCAACTTGACCGGTGGCTGGATGAACATCAATTTCCCAAAGCGTCACGTGTCTGAATTCCCTAAAGAGGTGTGCTGGTTGTTTGTCACAGGCTGGAAGCCTATGCTACGGTCGATTCATAGGCTGGAAGCCTATGCTGCGTTGGGTCAATTTCCTGAAGCGTCGCGTTTGAGCTTGCCATCTAACAAGAGTTGTTCCAGTTGTTTGCCGTCGCCGGATCGCAGGGCGGTTAGCCACTGTTGCAAGCTGCTAGTGAATGCTTCGAGCACTTTGATGACTGGTTGCCGATTCTCCTCCAGTATTTGCCGCCAAAGATCGGCTCCGCCGCTGGCTATACGAGTTGTATCGCGCCAACCGGATGCTGTCAGGGGGAGCAAATCGGCGGGGGTGGCAGCGGCCAGCGCAGAGGCGAGAATGTGCGGCAGGTGGCTCGTTCGTGCGAGTGCTGAATCGTGTTCCTCGGGCGACATTCGTAGGGTTCGTGCGCCGAGCGAGTGCCAAAGTTGTTCGGTTTTTTGCACCATGCTTGAGTTTGACTCTGCGGTGATCACTACGAGCTTGCCGACCAACAAATCTTCACGCGAGTGTTCAACGCCGCTTTTCTCACTACCGGTTAATGGATGCGAACCGACATAATTTTTCGAAGCGGGTGACTTCGCAATTGCCTCGACGATAGATTGCTTGGTACTGCCGACGTCGGTGATGAGGCAGTCGGCGGGCATTGAGGAAAAGCACTGCTCAGCAAGGTCTGCTACGCTTTGGACAGGAGTGCAGATTATTGCCAAATCGGTACCTTGGCAGGCTTCAGCGAGCGAATTAGCACCGGTGTCGATTGCGCCGAGGGCGATGGCGGAAGCGAGCGAACTGCCTCGCGGACTGAAACCAATCACCTGTTTTGCGAGTTTTCTTGCCCGCAAGGCCATACCGATCGAACCGCCCAGTAGTCCGACGCCAACAATAACCGCTCGATCAAACTGAGTCACAAATTGCCTTTCGACGAGCCGTGTGTGCTGCGAAGTTTCGCTGTCTCGATGTGTGCGTAAATCGCGGCGGCGAAGCGTCGCGGCACAGGGAGAATCATAGCCGAATCTGCAACGATGTGGGGGCGAAATGGAGTAACTTGTTAACCAACTGCTGGGAATCTTTTACGGTCAATTGTCCGCGCGATAGAGTACGGTTAAACTGCTGTTTTCCGCCACGAGTTCTTCGGAGCCGCCTGATGACAACGACCGCGAAACCCGCCCCTGCCCCATCTAAAGTGGGCAAATTGATCTTGGACGGAAAAGAAATGGACCTCCCGGTGGTCGTGGGGACGGAAAACGAACACGGCATCGACATTTCCAATCTTCTAAAACAAACAGGCCACATCACGCTCGATGAAGGCTTCATGAATACTGGGAGCACGACGAGCGCTATCACCTATCTGGATGGTGACGTCGGAATCTTGCGTTATCGCGGCTATCCAATTGAAGAGATCGCCGAGCATTGCGACTTTGTTGAGACTTCGTATTTGTTGATTTACGGCAAGTTGCCGACTGCGACTGAATTGTCTGGTTTTCGGGAATCTATCCGTCGGCACACGATGATTCACGAGGATATGCGGTCGTTCTATAACGGTTTTCCCAAAGATGCCCATCCGATGGCGATATTGTCGTCGGTAGTAGGTGCGCTCTCAACGTTTTATCAAGATTCGCTGGATGTGCACGATCCACGACAGGTTGAAGTTTCGATTCATCGCCTGCTTGCAAAGTTGCCGACCATTGCAGCGTATAGCTACAAGAAATCGTTCGGCCAGCCGTTTATGTATCCCCGCAACGAACTGAGCTATTGCGAGAATTTTTTGAGACTGATGTTTGCAGTGCCTTCCGAGGAGTACGAGCCGGATCCGGATTTTGTCGAAGCGCTAAATCTGCTATTGATCGTGCATGCTGATCACGAGCAGAATTGCAGCACATCAACGGTTCGAATGGTGGGTTCATCCAATGCGAATCTGTTCGCTTCTATTTCAGCCGGAATTTGTGCTTTGTGGGGACCACTACACGGTGGTGCCAACGAAGCCTGTGTGAATATGCTCCAAGACATTGTGGCTGACGGCGGAAACGTACAAAAATACGTTGACATGGCCAAGGACAAGTCCTCAAACTTCCGCTTGAGCGGCTTTGGTCATCGGGTTTATAAAAACTACGATCCTCGTGCTAAGATCATCAAAAAAGCTTGCGACAAGTTGCTGGCGAAGTTGCATTTGAACGATCCGTTGTTCGAAGTCGCGCAGAAATTGGAAGAGGTTGCGCTCAAAGATCCATACTTTGTGGAACGCAAGCTTTATCCGAACGTCGATTTCTATTCGGGTATCATTTATCGTGCGATGGGCTTGCCAGTCCAGATGTTCACGGTGCTGTTTGCGATCGGCAGACTGCCAGGCTGGATTGCTCATTGGGTTGAGATGCATCAGTCGCCCACCAAGCGAATCGGACGTCCGCGACAAATTTATACCGGTCCCACTCAGCGGACGCTGGTTCCAATGGACCAGCGGACCTGAGGCGCGGCCATAAAAATTCCTGCGACTGAAACGACGTCATGACATCGATCATCGAAGAAGCCGTTGAAATGCTCGCCGCGCCGCTCGAGCAACCCGTTGAGCAGCTGAGCCTATTGCGTCAATCACTGCTATTCGCTGAGTTGTCGAAGATCTCCTATTATCGACCGGATATCGTAAACGCGGCTCTCTCTGCCGCTGGGTTTGACAAAATTGAGTTTTTCGACCGCGATGGCGCACAGGCTTATGTGTTCGAGAGCCCGAGTGATTGCATCGTTGTTTGCCGCGGCACAGAGCCGAACGAATGGAATGATATCAAGGCGGATGTGAACGCTTTAGCGGTGTTGGCTGAAACGGCGGGTCGAGTGCATCGTGGATTCAAACGCGAAGTGGACGATCTGTGGCCGCGGCTGGAGCGTACGTTAAAAGATAACGAAAAACCGCTTTGGTTTGCGGGCCATTCCCTGGGTGGTGCAATGGCTACAATTTGTGCCGGCCGATGCAAACTGGCCGAAATACCCTCGAATCCGGCAGGCTTGTTTACTTACGGTAGTCCACGTGTTGGTACACAGCGTTACATAAACTATGTGAAGATTCCGCATTACCGCTGGGTCAACAACAACGATATCGTCGCCCGCGTCCCTCCGGCGTGGATGGGGTATAGGCACAGCGGCCGCGAGCTTTATTTCAATTGCTTTGGCCGATTAAGAAAATACTCCACAGTGCGTCGCTTGCGTGACAGCTGGTATGGATTCATGCTTTCGTTGCAAAAATTCAAAATCGATCATCTTATCGATCATTCGATGCTGTGTTACCTCGAAAACATCAAGCGAGCCATCGAAGACGAAGCCGCAGAGCGGATAAGACCGGTAGTAAAGGATGTTTTCCTAGCGTAAAACAGCGTTTCGAAGCAGCCGACCGAGTCTAGGGCAAATGCGATGCAGTATCGGAGGGTTTGTTCTAGTGGCGAAGTCGCCTACAATCGTATTGCTTTAGTAATTATTATCACAGCTTTATTCGGCAACGCTGCACATGTTGGTACGCAAGTTACTTTTCCCAAATGTCATTGAACTCAACTTTCAAGCCGGGCATGTAATCGGTTGCAACGTTTACTTAGTCTTTGATGCTGACGAGTGGGTGTTGATCGACGTTGGCTACGAAGAGTCGGTTGAAGAGTTGATCGAACTCATTCGAGAGCTGGATTTTCCGCTATCCAAATGCAAAACGTTAGTGGCTACGCACGCGGACGTTGATCATGGGCAGGGTTTGGCTGCTGCAAAGCAGATCCTAAAAACTACTGTGTCGGCGCATCCTCGAGCAGCGAGGCTGTTATCGACTGGGGATAAGTTGCGAACTTTTGCTGAGATTGAAGCGCAGAATATCAACTTGGACATGCCGATTGTTGAGACGGAGAACATCATTGATGAGGGTTCGGTTATTGAAGTTGGCAAGCTGAAGCTTGAGGTCTGGTCGACACCTGGACATGCAGATAGTCAACTCGCGTTTCGCATGGGAAATTTATTGTTTAGCGGGGACAATATTTTTCGGGACGGATGTGTTGGCGCAATCGACGCGCATCACGGCAGCGATATCGCTGCTTTCATACGCTCACTGCAACGCATCCGAGCGAGCGATGTGGAGTGGTTGCTTCCAAGTCATGGGCCAATGTTCCGCAAAGACAATGCGATGATCGAAAAAACCATCGCGCGGTTGCAGGGCTATTTGCACATGGCAGACTTTGGAACTTGTGCAATTGACTGGCCCCTGATGGATCAATGGGAAGAGGAAATCGCGGAGGGCAAGATGCCGGAATAATGGTGTGAAAGTTTGTGCTGATAAATGCGAGCAGGCAGCTCAACATGGGTTGAACTGCCTGCTTTCGATTTTTTAACCTATCGCAAAGTTAGCGTCTTTGGAATAGCTGGGTGATACCGAAGGTGAAGAAGGAGGCTGTACTGAAGTTTAGCAGTTCTTCACACGGCTTGTATTGTAGGATAAGGGTATCACCGGGTTGGATGATCGGGCGTTGGCGAGGATCGTTGATCGCTTTGGCCAAGTCGATTTCGATTGCAATTTGACCTTTGCATGGTGTTTTGCGAAGGATGTATAGTCTTCCAGGTGCGATACCCGTCAATCCGCTGATGCCACCACTGGAGCCCCCTACTCTCGACGAAACACCAGCTCCCGCCATCGCCATGGCTCCAAGTGCATCCAGGTCATAGTCGCGGGGGATTGGAAACTGTCCGCCTGGAAGCAAACCGCCAGTGTAGAAAAATTCCGTATCGCGGGTCTCGATAAGAACGATATCGCCTTCTTCTAGAATCACGTCTTGGGGCCGAATGCTTGGGAGCACACCGGCGGGCAGACGCAATGGAATTCGAAGGACGGTTGGATCCTCTGGAATTGGCGGCGGGCAACTGCATGGATCACAGTGCGCGGCAATAATCGACGCGTACTGCTGCATGAAGGCCATCCGAGCTTGTTGGTCAGCTCGACTGCTCCGCAGAATTTTGATTTCGTTCTTGGCGGTGACGCCTGGCAGTCCACCCGTTTCTACGAGTGCGTTAAGAATGTCATTCTTATAAGCATCTAGCTTTAAGATTTGACCGCTGGCGCTGTAATCGGTTGTGGAAAGCCCTTTTGCACCTTGGCTCGCTTGCCCTCCGCCCGTCGCTCTGTCCTGTCGGATAACGACCACATTGATCTGGCGTTTCTTGATGATTGTCACGATCGGACTGATTTTGCGTGACTCATCTTCCTTGAGGATTTTTGCGTCAAGATATGTCTTGCGAATCAGATCTCGAGCTTGATCTTCGGTCAGACCTGCGACCTTGATCGGCTTCACCAAAGGAAGCGAGATCATGCCGTCTTCGAGGACTGTGATCGGAAAACCGGTGGCAGGCGGTAAGTCACTTTTTTCCGATGGAAAATGGACTGGAGGCACCGCAGGAACGGTATCAGGCTCTGCATAGGGCAGAATTCTATCAACCGTAACTCCGAGGATATCGCCAGGACCGAGAACATACTGCCGTGGAGCCTCTTGGGCTAAGAGGCTGATATCGATCGGCATCAGATCGTTCTTAGTCTCTTGGAAAAACTGGGGTGGCAGCCGATGAGCAGGTATGCCGTCGATTGGCTGGGTCAGGCTGGTGCACCCGGTCAAAGCAGGGCTGCTCAGCGCGGCGGCACTTATGAGGAGCATTTTTCGCCAGCTGCGACCCAATCGGTTTAATTGAGCCGAGTCATTTTTTTTGACCATGTTTAACATCCGTGAACTCATGGCACTTAGCCTCATTTACTCTGCGACGGCCGAACACGTGCTCGGCATATCTGAATCGTTGAACAAATTTCGCGTGTGTGTGCGAGCGACTCTAGTTCACTGACGCACGTTCCACTGCAACTTGATTTTTGACTGCGCGGGGTTCTTGGGGTTTTCACCCCAGTTACAAGCCCCGCGTTGGCATTGGCACGATTGTTGGTTCACCCATCGGCATAGGAACTGGGCTTCCCTGCATCGTCGTCGGCACGTTGTTCGGGATCACCGTTGGATTGAGCTGGATCGGGTATACGTTCGCGCCTTTGGGAAGCATGCCCGACTGCTGATACTCAGATTGCAGCCCGCTGGAGAGTTGCATCTGAGCGTAATTTCCGACGCCGTCTTCTTCTGCCGCCCGGGCTCCTTGCGGATACCCTGAGAACCAAGCTGCTGTGCGAGCTTGGCCTTCACCCGATTGATATTCCCAAGTCCAGTAAGCGCGAGGTGGAGTGGCAGGTGTGCAACCGTTAGTACCGTTCGCAACGTCTTCGTAGCCTTGTCGAAAACCGGTCGCAAAGTCCGTGCTGTACTTTTGGTTACAAAAATTATGCTTACGCTTGTGCCACGCCTTCGTTGCCCAATTTCGATTGCGCATGACGATGACGGCTTCGTTCCATTCGTCATTTTGCCTACATAGTTTGCTGGCGTTGTGCACCAGCGTGCAGCCCGATGAACAGGCTAGCACGACGATTAGGGATGCAGTCACCAACTTCCCTCGGCGCAGCATTGGCCTTACGGTTTTACGAACCGGCTGCAAAACATTCGATGTTAGCAACATCGTGTCGACCCCCTGAATCAATGTCAATTCTCATGCGGCGATATGCAGGCTCGACCTTGCGGTCAGCCCAACGTCATTTTCCTCACCGGCAGGACGCCAAATCTTGGATGAGGCAACTCCGCTGTTGGAAACTGCAATTGCAGCCCTTCATTAGCGGTGTTGGTCTTATGATCGATCGGTAGGCTGTACTGAGTTGAGTAATTCTGCCGTTTATCGTGGTCGCTACAGTAATTCTCGTATTGACAATTGTTCGGATTGCTCCTTCGGCTATGCTTGTTTCATCCTAATGAGCCGCTTGCCCGTTTTGCGATTAGCGAAAATAATCCAGAATGAAGTTATGCTAGCGTAAAGACCTAATTGAGTTCCGTTGCCGTATCAAATCCACAAACCGACCTACCTGCCTAGGAATTTCGGCGAGAAAGTGCGTTCCAGTGAAAGCCCAAACACCGAAGGCCGCGACGTCGTTTGGGAAAACTTTCGCAGAAATTGCGTTTTGGCCCGCTCGTATCCTGCTGTTGGCAATGATCTTTGCTAGCCCGTGGTACTACGGTTCAGTCACTTGGCAGGCTCAGACATATTATCTGCCTGCTGCTGCACTCATACTGCTGTTGGCAATCATTGGGGCACTGCTCTGCAATGAAACTATCAGTAACCCATTGGTTTGGTGTGTAACGGCACTCTTGTCTATCGCGTTGGTGCAGACGGTTGAGTTACCAGAATGGCTGTGGCAGAGCGTTTCTACTAGCGCTGCTTTTGAACGCGAGAGCTCAAAAGTTGAGTCAGAGTTTCTGCTTTCGGCGCGTGACGCAGCGGCCATTGATGCGAAGCCAATTAGCATTGAGCAGACTCCGCGAACCCTTAGCATCCATTGGGTTCAAACGCGGGCCAGCCTAGCGATGTTTGCCGTAGCGCTTGCATGCTTGCTTTCCGCTGGAATCCTGTTCCGTACTCGGACATGGGAAGTCGTTTTACTAAGCGTCCTGGCGATCAGTGGGTTGGGCATTGCCATATTGGGATTATTGCAGTCGGTGGCATGGAATAAATGGACGCTATTGCCCATGCTGTCATCGACCTATTTTGCAACCTTTGTCTCCCGCAATTCGGCGCCGCAATTTCTCGCTGTTGGCTTGGGTTGCGTACTCGGACTTCTAGCTTGGTGGAACAATTCGAAATCTGACGAGGCTGATAAAAGATACTACGTACGCTATCCCGCTATCAACGCCATAGCTCGGTTTCGTCGACGGTTGGAAGAACTGGTGACGGATGTGGATACACTTTCGATGATATGCGTCTTTTCTGCCACTTTAATATTCGTGGCGGTTTTGGCGGCGGGTAGCCGCGGCGGGATACTGTCTTGCTTAGCCTCAGCGGTGCTTACGTTGTGCGTTTCTTTTGGAGCAACGAAAAGTTATTCACGTGCGTTAGGTTTGGTGGCAGTGATTGGATGCGGGGGGATGCTCTTGCTAACCACGCTGGAATTGGATAGCGCGATGTGGGAACGCATGGACTCTGTCAATGAAGAGGCCTATGAGCTCGATAACGGCAGATTTTTGGTTTGGCAAATGATCTTGTCAAACCCCAGTTGTTGGTTGCCTGGTTGCGGTTTGGGGAATTTTCATTTTGCAATATTGCCCGCCTACCGTGGCGAGCCAACGGCATGGTTCTATCACGCTGAAAATATTTACATCGAGTTGCTGGCTGAGTTTGGAATCATTGGTTTTGCGATTGGAATGGCGGGACTTGCGTGGTTGTTCTTTCGGATTCGTTGGTGCGTCAAAACAGGTCGGCAGGCGGCCCCAACATTTGTGGCGACCACTCTATCCGTGTCCGCCGTAGCTCTTCAAAACTTGGTGGATTTCAGTTTAATCATCCCTGCGATCTGCCTACCGCTGGCGGCGCTGGTAGGCTGTTTTTTGTCGCGAAGTTATTGTCCCGATTACGGTAGAAAGCCCAAACACGAGAAACTTAGAAAAACGGATCACCGCCAATCCGGCGGTCGCGAACAGGGAAGATCTACTCCAGAATCTACATGGACTAACGTTGCTTCGTCAGTTGCCCTCCTGTCTCTAGTTCTGTTTGCCCTATGGGTCGGAGCCACGCCGCTAGCGGGTTATGCTTTTGCAGAACAGCTAAATGGTCAGTTGCGTCAATTTGCCAAATCCAGTCCCAATCAATCAGGGGTCGGAAAAGCGGGGGCTGAAATTGGTCGATTAGTAGAAGGAATCGATGTTGCACAAGCCGAACGTTTTGCGGACCATCCGGAGGTGAACTTGGAAATCGGTTTACTTCTACAAGCCTTCGCGCGCGAAACGTTTTTGGAGAAATTGAATTGGCCACCGAACGTGACCGCGGAGGACATAAAAACACTCTCAGAGCCAGCTAACATTGCCGCCGCTTACCGCGCGACGGGTGACCCGCGCATGGCGGCACTTCAAGAGCTTACAAAACAACTTCCGCAACAAATTGAGGCTCTCAGGAGGAGTGCATTCCGGATGGCTGCCGCGGCAAGCGTTTGCAGTTTCGATTGGAGAAGTGGATTGGGAGTGCTTCGAAGCGATTTAAATTGGTTCACACCTGAGGCCCGCGCCCGAAATTATGCGAGGATGTTGTTCGTCACAGGACAAAGCGGACAAGTTCCAGCCAGCATTGGCGCCGCAGCACTACTGGCGGGCGAAAAGCAAGTTGGAAATCGATTCTTGCATGACTACTTGCTTAGAATTCCAAAACAAGCGGTTCCCATCGCGTTAAGCATCGTTCAACAAATGCCCTCAGATGCTTCGCCGGTAGAGACGGTACGGGAACTACAATTGATTTTGCCCGACTCCCAATTATCGAGGGCAGAAGTAGCCGAGGACTTTTCACGAAGACCCGGACTCGCAGCGATCTCTAAGGAACTGACGCGCAGTATTGATCTTGAGGCCTTGGTCACACAAGTCGATTCGCAGGCCACAAATCTGCGGCAATCTAAACCATGGTTGTTAGTTGCCTGGCTGGCGAAGGATCGCCTCGATCCAGAGAGTCAAATTGATGCACTTAAAAAGGCGACCAACGCCGACCCGCTGAACCACGTATTGCTGTTTGAGCTCGCTGAACTGTTGGCTGCGAACGGAAGATACTCTGAAGCGATTCAGGAAGCGGAGCGAGCGCACCGAAAATCTCCGGATATTGGGCGATACAAGGAATTTGCTGAGTCATTGCAAAAGTCGACACCGCAAAGCTCTAAACCCAAATAGCGATGGGGGAAATTCTGCCTAAGTTCACCATCCCGCCAGATTTGCTGCTGCGCGTTCACCTCGCCACGGTTTCCGCTTGAACTCCGAACGAAAACACCCATTAAAGGGGTGGCGAGCAGTCGCCTGAGAGATATGTTTAATGAGTATCGACTCCGTTAGGTTTGACGGATTGGCGGGTACTGGAGGGTGGTGAAATCGCTATTAACGATAGCAACCATTTTCAAATTGGCGGTTATGACGACTTTTCGGTGCAAGCCCGGGCAACTCTTCCGGTAAAGGAATACTGTTGCGCCAAATTGGTGCCCAAAACTGCTAAGGCACTTATACTTGTTCCTACGTGTATATCTCAGATATTGAATCCATGGCTTCTGTTTCAGCCTTAGAACGAAAAAGAACTATGTCGCAGGTAATGGAAAACCCACCAGTCAACGGTTTAGCTGTAAACAACCCTCAGGGACGCGACCTTGTTTTGGCTGGAGAGCAACAGCAGGGCTTTGATATTCTCAAGGTGCTTTGGCGTTGGAAGTGGTTGCCAATTCTCGGTGCCATGATTGGTACTGGTGTGGGTTACCTTTACTTTTCCAAACAGCCCGCGGAATACCAAGCGACGGCCTTAGTCCAGGTTGTCAGTTCGCTTCCACCTGCGACACGTATTCAACAATACGAGTCACCAGAAATGGTGTTAACGCGGAATGACGAGTCGATGGTGATCAAGAGCCAGCGGGTTCTCAAGATGGCTGTTGAAAAGGGCCGTCTAACCGAACAGGCTGCTTTGCGGGGGCAATCGGCCGATATGATTGCGGCAATGTTAAGCGGCAAGGACTTGATTGTTCAGCCTGCTGCGAAGGACGCCAACACCACGCTGATTCAAATTAGTTACATATGCAATGATGCTGAACTCGCTGCGGCGGTTGTAAATGCGGTCGTCGATGGCTACAGCGATTACTTGAACGCAGAATTCAACTCGAATGGATCTGAAATATACGAACTCGTTAAAGGCGCTCAAGACAAACTGGCGAAGACCTACAAAGTCTTAAATGAGAACAACGATAAGTTTCGCAAGAAATATCCGAAGGTCATTTGGACGGGCGATGAGGTTAACGACCCCTACGCGGACAACTACAAGCTGATTAATAGTGAATTGAACGCCCTCCAATCCAAGCGGCACATATTGGGTGGGACCTTAAAGCATGTCGAGAATGCTCGAAAAGCGGGTCGGTCTGCCGATGCCATTTTGCTCATGCTCTCGGTAGATTCAGAGAGACATATTGCAGATGATCTTTTCAGCGCCGCGAATTCGTCGGGCCAAGCTGCCGCGCGACGCATCGAAACAGTCCGCCCGGAAACCGAATCTGCGAGACTCGAACGAACCGTTTTGTTCGAACTTGAAGGACGTGAACGCAGACTTGCTACCAGTTCCGGAGAAAACCACCCAGCAGTCGCAGACCTCCGGCAGCAAATCGTAATCATACGCGAACGAATAGCTAAGCTGGCTCAAAG